>NZ_CAOOSE010000030.1:0-46530 GCF_948499155.1 uncultured Phocaeicola sp.
GAGAAAAGCAAAACCAAAAAAACGTGTGATCCTTCCGGATCCGGTATTTAATGATCAGAAGGTTTCTAAATTCGTAAATCACTTGATGTATGATGGAAAAAAGAATACATCTTATGAGATCTTCTATGCAGCACTGGAAACAGTGAAAACAAAACTTCCTAATGAAGAAAAATCAGCTTTGGAAATCTGGAAGAAAGCTTTGGATAATGTAACTCCGCAGATTGAAGTAAAGTCTCGTCGTGTAGGTGGCGCTACTTTCCAGGTTCCTACTGAAATTCGTCCTGATCGTAAAGAGTCAATCTCAATGAAAAACTTGATTCTTTTCGCTCGTAAACGCGGTGGTAAATCAATGGCAGATAAACTGGCAGCTGAGATTATTGACGCTTTCAACGAACAGGGTGGTGCTTATAAGCGTAAAGAAGATATGCACCGTATGGCTGAAGCTAACCGTGCATTCGCTCACTTTAGATTCTAATCAAGTAATAATTAATAAGTAAAGGACGAAGATGGCTAAACATGATTTGCATTTGACCCGCAATATCGGTATCATGGCTCACATTGATGCTGGTAAGACAACGACTTCAGAACGTATTTTGTTCTACACTGGCTTGACTCACAAAATTGGTGAGGTGCATGATGGTGCAGCAACAATGGACTGGATGGAGCAGGAGCAGGAACGTGGTATTACTATTACATCTGCTGCTACTACTACTCGTTGGAAATATGCGGGAAATACTTATAAAATAAACTTGATTGACACTCCGGGACACGTTGACTTTACTGCTGAAGTAGAACGTTCTTTACGTGTCTTGGATGGAGCTGTTGCAGCTTATTGTGCGGTTGGTGGTGTTGAACCTCAGTCAGAAACCGTATGGCGTCAGGCTGATAAATACAATGTGCCTCGTATTGGTTACGTTAATAAAATGGACCGTTCTGGTGCTGACTTTTTCGAAGTTGTTCGCCAGATGAAGGATGTATTAGGCGCAAATGCTTGCCCTGTGGTAATTCCTATTGGTGCTGAAGAGAGCTTCAAAGGAGTTGTTGATTTGATCAAAATGAAAGCTATTTTGTGGCACGATGAAACAATGGGTGCAGATTATAGCGTAGAAGAAATTCCGGCGAACTTGGTTGATGAAGCTAATGAATGGAGAGAGAAAATGCTCGAAAAAGTGGCTGAATTTGACGATGCTTTAATGGAGAAATTCTTTGATGATCCTTCTACAATCACTGAAGAAGAAATCTTGCGTGCTTTGCGTGCAGGTACATTGAAAATGGATATCGTTCCGATGTTCTGCGGCTCTTCATTCAAGAATAAGGGAGTTCAGACATTGCTTGACTATGTTTGTGCGTTCTTGCCTTCTCCGTTGGATACACCTGCTATTGTAGGTACTAATCCGACTACAGGAGCAGAGGAAGACCGTAAACCTAGCGAGGATGAAAAAACATCAGCTTTGGCATTTAAGATTGCAACTGACCCCTATGTCGGACGTTTGACTTTCTTCCGCGTTTACTCTGGTAAGGTAGAGGCTGGTTCATATATCTATAACACTCGTTCGGGTAAAAAAGAACGTGTATCACGTTTGTTCCAAATGCACTCAAACAAACAGAATCCTGTAGAGGTGATTGGAGCTGGTGATATTGGTGCCGGTGTTGGTTTCAAGGATATCCGTACAGGTGATACGTTGTGTGATGAAGATGCACCGATCGTATTGGAATCAATGGAATTCCCTGATCCTGTAATTGGTATTGCAGTTGAACCTAAGACTCAGAAAGATTTGGACAAGTTGTCTAATGGCTTGGCTAAACTGGCTGAAGAAGACCCGACATTTACTGTTAAGACTGATGAGCAGTCCGGTCAGACTATTATTTCCGGTATGGGTGAGCTTCATTTGGATATTATTATCGACCGTCTGAAACGTGAGTTTAAAGTAGAATGTAACCAGGGTAAACCTCAGGTTAACTATAAGGAAGCTATCACTAAGACTGTTGAATTGCGTGAAGTTTATAAGAAGCAGTCTGGTGGTCGTGGTAAGTTTGCCGATATCATTGTGGCAATCGGTCCGGTTGACGAAGACTTTACACAAGGTGGTTTGCAGTTTATTGATGAAGTGAAGGGCGGTAATGTTCCTAAGGAATTTATCCCATCAGTTCAGAAAGGTTTCCAGACCGCAATGAAGAATGGTGTGTTGGCAGGGTATCCGCTTGATTCACTGAAAGTAGTTTTGAAGGATGGTTCATTCCATCCGGTTGACTCTGACCAGTTGTCATTCGAGATCTGTGCTATCCAGGCTTACAAAAATGCATGTGCTAAAGCAGGTCCTGTATTGACTGAACCTATTATGAAACTGGAGGTTGTAACTCCTGAAGAAAACATGGGTGATGTTATTGGTGACTTGAATAAGCGTCGTGGTCAAGTAGAAGGTATGGAATCAAGCCGTTCTGGAGCTCGTATTGTAAAAGCTAAAGTACCTTTGGCAGAAATGTTTGGTTACGTAACAGCTTTGCGTACTATTACTTCGGGTCGTGCTACATCGTCTATGACTTATGATCATCATGCTCAAGTTTCCAGCTCTATTGCTAAGGCTGTACTTGAAGAAGTGAAAGGTCGCGTAGACTTAGTATAATAAAAAAAAGCAGGGGCTACGGGTTAGCGAATGACTCTTAATCCGGCCCCACTTTATATTTAATCATTTTTTAATTTAAAATTTAATGAGTCAAAAAATTAGAATTAAACTGAAATCTTACGATCACAACTTGGTAGACAAGTCTGCTGAAAAGATCGTTAGAACAGTGAAGGCAACAGGTGCTATTGTTAGCGGTCCTATTCCATTGCCTACACACAAGCGTATTTTTACGGTAAACCGTTCGACTTTCGTTAACAAGAAGTCACGTGAACAGTTTGAATTGTCTTCTTACAAGAGATTAATCGACATCTATAGCTCAACAGCTAAGACAGTAGACGCTCTGATGAAGTTGGAATTACCGAGTGGAGTTGAAGTAGAAATTAAAGTTTAATGCATTTAAAAATTAACTGAAATGCCAGGATTATTAGGAAAGAAAATCGGAATGACATCCGTTTTCAGTGCTGATGGTAAGAATGTACCATGCACTGTTATCGAAGCTGGTCCTTGTGTAGTTACTCAGATTAAGAGTGTCGAAAAAGACGGCTATGCAGCTGTTCAGGTAGGTTTCCAGGACAAAAAGGAAAAACACACTACCAAACCTTTGATGGGACACTTTAAAAAAGCTGGTGTAACTCCAAAGAGACACTTGGCCGAGTTCAAAGATTTTGAAACAGAATTGAATTTAGGAGATGCAATTACTGTAGAATTGTTCAATGACGCTGCTTATGTAGATGTTGTTGGTACTTCTAAGGGTAAAGGTTTCCAAGGTGTTGTAAAAAGACATGGATTTGGTGGTGTAGGTCAGACTACTCACGGTCAGCACAACCGCGCTCGTAAACCGGGTTCTATCGGTGCTTGTTCATACCCTGCAAAAGTATTCAAAGGAATGCGCATGGGTGGTCAGATGGGCGGTGACCGCGTGACTACACACAACTTACAGGTATTAAAAGTGATTCCGGAACACAACTTGCTGTTGATTAAGGGTTCTGTACCGGGTTGCAAAGGTTCAATCGTAATAATTGAAAAATAATGGAAGTTAACGTATTAAATATTAAAGGTGAAGACACCGGAAGAAAGGTTACGTTAAACGAATCAATCTTCGGAATTGAACCCAATGATCACGCTATCTATCTGGATGTTAAACAGTTTATGGCTAACCAACGTCAGGGAACTCACAAATCTAAAGAAAGAAGCGAAATCAGCGGTTCTACTCGTAAATTAGGTCGTCAAAAAGGTGGTGGCGGTGCACGTCGCGGTGATATCAACTCTCCGGTTTTGGTAGGTGGTGCTCGTGTATTTGGTCCAAAACCTCGTGACTACTGGTTCAAACTGAATAAAAAAGTTAAGACATTGGCTCGTAAGTCAGCTTTGTCTTATAAAGCACAAGCAAACGCAATCGTTATCGTTGAAGACTTCACTTTTGAAGCTCCTAAGACAAAAGATTTCGTTGCAATGGTAAATAATCTTAAAATTGCTGACAAGAAGTTGCTTTTGGTTTTGCCGGAAGCTAATAAAAACGTATATTTGTCAGCTCGTAACATCGAACGTGCTAACGTAGCAATTGCTTCTGCATTAAATACTTACAAAGTATTGGATGCTGAAACCCTTGTTGTTACAGAAAGTTCGCTCAAAGCTATCGAGAATATCTTATCTTAATTTAAAAAGGAGGCTTAGATAATGGGAATTATTATTAAACCGTTGGTTACAGAGAAAATGACTGCGATTACCGAAAAGTTAAACCGTTTCGGCTTTATTGTACGTCCTGAGGCTAACAAGTTGGAAATTAAGAATGAGATTGAAGCTTTGTATAATGTTACAGTAGTAGATGTAAATACGCTAAGATATTCTGGAAAGAATAAGAGCCGTTATACTAAAACTGGACTTATCAGTGGCCGTACAAATGCTTATAAGAAAGCAATTGTTACATTGAAGGAAGGTGATACTATTGATTTTTATAGCAATATTTAATAAAGATGGCAGTACGTAAATTTAAGCCCACAACACCGGGGCAAAGACATAAGATTATTGGTACTTTTGAGGAAATTACTGCGTCAGTACCAGAAAAGTCTCTTGTAAGCGGAAAACGTGTATCAGGAGGTCGTAATAATGTCGGTAAAATGACGGTTCGCTATGTCGGCGGTGGTCATAAGCAAAAATACCGTTTTATTGATTTCAAGAGAAATAAAGACGGCGTTCCAGCAGTGGTTAAAACTATTGAATACGATCCGAATCGTTCGGCTCGTATCGCTTTGTTGTTTTATGCTGATGGTGAAAAAAGATATATTATTGCTCCTAATGGATTGCAAGTTGGTAGCACTTTGATGTCTGGAGTTAGTGCAGCGCCTGAGATTGGTAACGCACTTCCACTCGAAAACATCCCTGTCGGTACTGTAATTCACAATATTGAATTGCGTCCGGGTCAAGGTGCAGCTTTGGTAAGATCGGCTGGTAATTTTGCTCAGTTGACTTCAAGAGAAGGTAAGTATTGTGTAATCAAATTGCCTTCAGGTGAAGTAAGACAAATACTTAGTGCTTGTAAGGCTACTATTGGTAGCGTAGGTAACTCTGATCATGGATTGGAAAGCTCTGGTAAGGCAGGTCGTTCTCGTTGGTTGGGACGTCGTCCTCGCAACCGTGGTGTTGTTATGAACCCGGTTGATCACCCGATGGGTGGTGGTGAAGGACGTGCTTCAGGAGGTCATCCAAGATCACGTACAGGCTTGTATGCTAAGGGCTTGAAGACAAGAGCTCCTAAGAAACAGTCTTCTAAGTATATTATCGAGAGAAGAAAGTAATAACTGATTAATTGAGTAAATTATGAGTCGTTCATTAAAAAAAGGTCCATATATTAACGTAAAACTGGAAAGCAAAGTGCTTGCTATGAATGAAAGCGGCAAGAAGAATGTCGTTAAAACTTGGGCTAGAGCTTCAATGATTTCGCCTGATTTCGTAGGGCATACAATTGCAGTTCATAACGGAAATAAATTTATTCCTGTTTACGTTACTGAAAACATGGTAGGACACAAGTTGGGCGAATTCGCACCAACACGTACATTCCGTGGTCATGCTGGTAACAAGAAAAAATAAGCAGGATAATCTGAAGAAATAATAAAGTAATAAATAATGGGAGCAAGAAAAAAAATATCGGCTGAAAAAAGAAAAGAAGCCCTTAAGACCATGTATTTTGCAAAGTTGCAAAATGTTCCTACATCTCCACGCAAAATGCGTCTCGTGGCTGACATGATTCGTGGTATGGAAGTGAACCGTGCATTGGGTGTCTTGAAGTTTTCTTCTAAAGAAGCTTCTGCAAGAGTGGAAAAGCTATTGCGCTCTGCTATTGCTAACTGGGAACAGAAAAACGAACGTAAAGCAGAGGACGGTGAATTGTTTGTAACAAAGATTTATGTTGATGGTGGTGCAATGCTGAAAAGAATGCGTCCGGCTCCACAGGGAAGAGGTTACAGAATTCGCAAACGTTCAAATCACGTGACTTTGTTCGTTGATTCTAAGAATACTAATGATAATCAAAATTAAGACTAGATGGGACAGAAAGTTAATCCGATAAGCAACCGTTTAGGAATTATCAGAGGATGGGATTCTAACTGGTACGGTGGCAACGATTATGGTGACGCTTTGTTGGAAGACAGCAAAATCCGTAAATATTTGAATGCCAGACTTGCAAAAGCCAGCGTTTCAAGAATTGTTATTGAACGTACACTGAAATTGGTGACAATCACAGTTTGTACAGCTCGTCCGGGTATTATCATTGGTAAAGGCGGTCAGGAAGTTGACAAGCTGAAAGAAGAGTTGAAGAAAATCACGGATAAGGATATTCAGATTAATATCTTTGAAGTGAAGAGACCTGAGCTGGATGCTGTTATTGTAGCTAACAATATCGCTCGTCAGGTAGAAGGTAAGATTGCCTATCGCCGTGCCATTAAAATGGCTATCGCAAATACCATGCGTATGGGTGCTGAAGGTATCAAAGTATTGATTTCAGGACGTTTGAATGGCGCTGAAATGGCTCGTTCTGAAATGTATAAAGAAGGAAGAACTCCGTTGCATACATTCCGTGCAGATATCGACTACTGTCATGCTGAAGCTTTGACTAAGGTTGGTTTGCTGGGTATCAAAGTATGGATTTGCCGTGGTGAAGTGTATGGCAAGAAAGAATTAGCACCGAACTTTACTCAGACAAAAGAGAGCGGTCGCGGTGGAAATGGCAACAACAACGGTGGTAAGAACTTCAAAAGAAAGAAAAACAATCGCTAACGGATTTGAATTTTAGGAATTATGTTACAACCGAAAAAGACAAAATTCAGAAGACAGCAGAAGGGCAGTCAGAAAGGAAATGCTCAAAGAGGAAACCAATTGGCTTTTGGCTCATTTGGAATTAAATCTTTGGAGACTAAATGGATTACAGGTAGACAAATTGAAGCTGCACGTATTGCGGTAACAAGATATATGCAACGTCAAGGACAGATTTGGATTCGTATTTTCCCGGACAAACCTATTACTCGTAAGCCTGCTGATGTGCGTATGGGTAAAGGTAAAGGTGCTCCTGAAGGCTTCGTTGCTCCGGTTACTCCGGGTCGCATTATCATCGAGGCAGAAGGTGTTCCTTATGAAGTAGCTAAAGAAGCTCTGCGCCTTGCAGCTCAGAAACTTCCTGTTACTACTAAGTTTATAGTTAGACGTGATTACGATGCTCAAAACCAAAATGCTTAATTTATTATGAAGATTGCAGAAATTAGAGAAATAGCTACCAATGAATTGGCAGAAAGAATTGAAGCTGAAGTAGCCAATTACAATCAGATGGTTTTAAATCATTCTATCTCTCCGCTGGATAATCCTGCACAGATTAAGAAATTACGCAGAACAATCGCGCGTATGAAAGCAGAATTGCGTCAGAGAGAACTTAACAAATAATAATGGTCCTCATGGAAGCTAGAAATTTAAGAAAAGAAAGAACTGGTGTTGTAGTAAGTAATAAAATGGATAAGACCATTACTGTTGCTGCTAAGTTTAAGGAAAAACACCCTATTTATGGTAAGTTCGTTTCTAAGACGAAGAAATACCATGCTCATGATGAAAAGAATGAATGTAATGTAGGTGATACAGTACAGATCATGGAAACTCGTCCTTTGAGCAAAACTAAGAGATGGAGATTGGTTGAAATAATTGAAAGAGCTAAGTAATTATGATACAAGTAGAATCCAGACTTACAGTGTGTGACAACAGTGGCGCTAAAGAAGCTCTTTGTATCCGCGTTTTGGGCGGTACAAGGAGACGTTACGCCTCTGTAGGGGATGTCATTGTAGTTTCTATCAAGAGTGTAATCCCCTCTAGTGATGTTAAAAAAGGTGCAGTATCAAAGGCTTTAATTGTACGTACTAAGAAGGAAATCCGTCGTGCTGATGGTTCTTATATTCGTTTTGATGATAATGCTTGCGTATTATTGAACAACGCAGGTGAAATTAGAGGAAGTCGTATCTTTGGCCCTGTAGCAAGAGAGTTGCGTGCTGCAAACATGAAAGTGGTATCACTTGCACCTGAAGTACTTTAATTTTGTAAAAGATTTAAGTAATGAGTAAATTACATATTAAAAAAGGCGATACAGTTTACGTAAACTCTGGTGAAGATAAAGGTAAAACTGGCCGCGTGCTGAAAGTTCTTGTTAAAGAAGGACGTGCACTTGTAGAAGGTATCAATATGGTATCTAAGAGTACCAAACCTAATGCAAAGAATCCTCAGGGAGGTATCGTAAAGCAGGAAGCTGCTATTCATATCTCTAACTTGAATGTGGTTGATCCGAAGACTGGTAAACCGACACGTGTGGGAAGAAAAGAAAGTTCTGATGGAAGAACATTTGTTCGTTATGCTA
This sequence comes from uncultured Phocaeicola sp., assembly GCF_948499155.1. NCBI lineage: Bacteria > Pseudomonadati > Bacteroidota > Bacteroidia > Bacteroidales > Bacteroidaceae > Phocaeicola > uncultured Phocaeicola sp. Next base: position 8,509 of record NZ_CAOOSE010000030.1, read on the forward strand.
AAAAATCGGGAGAGGAGATTAAATAATGAGTAATACTGCTAGCCTTAAGAAAGAATATGCAGAGCGCATTGCGCCTGCATTGAAGAATCAGTTCCAGTATTCTTCATCTATGCAAATTCCCGTACTTAAGAAGATTGTTATCAATCAGGGCTTGGGTATGGCTGTTGCAGACAAGAAGATTATTGAAGTTGCTATTAATGAGTTAACAGCAATTACTGGTCAGAAAGCTGTAGCAACAGTTTCACGCAAAGATATCGCTAACTTTAAGTTGCGTAAGAAAATGCCGATTGGTGTAATGGTAACTTTGCGTCGTGAAAGAATGTATGAGTTCCTTGAAAAACTGGTTCGCGTTGCTTTGCCACGTATCCGTGACTTTAAAGGTATCGAAAGCAAGTTTGATGGACGAGGTAACTATACATTGGGTATTCAGGAACAAATCATTTTCCCTGAAATAAATATCGATAGTATTACTAAAATTCTCGGAATGAATATTACCTTTGTAACTTCTGCTCCGACAGACGAAGAAGGTTATGCCTTGTTAAAGGAATTTGGTTTACCGTTTAAAAACTCAAAAAAAGATTAATATATTATGGCAAAAGAATCAATGAAGGCTCGTGAAGTAAAAAGAGCCAAACTTGTAGCCAAATATGCTGAAAAACGTGCTGCGTTGAAGAAGATTGTTAATTCAGGTGACCCTGCTGAAGCTTTTGAAGCTGCTCAGAAATTACAGGCTCTTCCTAAGAATTCTAATCCTATTCGTTTGCATAATCGTTGTAAATTGACTGGTCGTCCTAAAGGTTATATTCGTCAGTTCGGAATCTCAAGAATTCAGTTCCGCGAAATGGCTTCTAATGGATTGATTCCGGGCGTTAAGAAAGCAAGCTGGTAATTCTTTTTATTTTTAAATATTGTCAGGGTGGTCCTGATTAATTTAATTAATTATTTATATGACAGATCCAATCGCAGATTATCTCACCAGATTGAGAAATGCAATTAGTGCAAAGCACAGAGTAGTAGAAGTGCCTGCCTCAAATTTGAAAAAGGAAATCACTAAGATTCTTTTTGAAAAAGGCTACATTCTGAACTACAAATTCGTAGAAGATGGTCCTCAAGGAACTATCAAAGTGGCTTTGAAGTATGACACAGTAAACAAAGTAAACGCAATCAAGAAGTTGATTAGAGTTTCTTCTCCGGGTTTGCGTCAGTATACTGGTTACAAAGACATGCCGAGAGTAATTAATGGTTTAGGTATTGCTATAATATCTACTTCCAAAGGTGTAATGACTAACAAAGAAGCTGCCGAGCTGAAAATTGGTGGTGAAGTTCTTTGTTACGTATATTAATTAGGAGGATAAGCAATGTCAAGAATAGGAAAATTACCCATTAGTATTCCCGCTGGAGTAACAGTTACTCTGAAGGACAATGTAGTTACAGTAAAAGGTCCTAAAGGCGAATTAAGCCAATTTGTTGATCCCTCTATCAATGTTGCTGTTGAAGATGGACATGTGGTGTTGACAGAAAATGAAAATGCAATGTTGGATAACACAAAGCAGAGACATGCTTTCCACGGCTTGTATCGCTCATTGGTTAACAACATGGTTGTTGGTGTTTCTGAAGGTTACAAAAAAGAACTGGAACTTGTCGGTGTAGGTTACCGTGCTTCAAACAATGGTAATATTATTGATTTCGCATTAGGTTATACTCATAACATCTTTATGCAGTTGCCTCCTGAAATCAAAGTAGAAACTAAGTCAGAAAGAAATAAGAACCCTCTTATTATATTGGAATCTTGTGACAAACAGCTGTTAGGTCAGGTTTGTTCAAAAATACGTTCTTTCCGTAAGTCGGAACCTTATAAAGGTAAAGGTATTAAGTTTGTTGGCGAAGAAATTCGTAGAAAGTCTGGTAAGTCAGCCGGTGCTAAATAATTTACATAAAATTGTATTATCATGACAACAAAATTAGAAAGACGAATCAAGATCAAATATAGAGTACGCAATAAGGTTTCAGGTACTACTGAACGTCCGCGTATGAGTGTGTTTAGAAGTAACAAGCAGATTTATGTTCAGGTTATCGATGATTTGGCTGGTAAGACTTTGGCTTCAGCTTCATCTTTGGGAATGGAAGCTATGCCTAAGAAAGAACAAGCTGCTAAAGTTGGTGAACTGATTGCTAAAAAAGCTCAGGAAGCTGGTATTACGACTGTCGTGTTCGACCGTAATGGTTACTTGTATCATGGGAGAATAAAAGAAGTGGCTGATGCTGCTCGTAACGGTGGACTTAAATTTTAATCAATTATGGCAGTTAATAATAGAGTTAAGATAACTAACGATATAGAGTTAAAGGACAGATTGGTTGCTATTAACCGTGTTACAAAAGTAACAAAAGGTGGTAGAACATTCAGCTTCTCTGCAATTGTCGTTGTTGGAAACGAAGACGGTATCATTGGTTGGGGTCTTGGTAAAGCAGGTGAAGTTACAGCTGCTATTGCTAAAGGCGTAGAGGCAGCTAAAAAGAACCTTACTCGCGTTCCCGTTCTGAAAGGCACAGTTCCTCACGAACAATCTGCTAGATTCGGCGGTGCCGAAGTATTCATCAAACCGGCTTCTACCGGTACTGGTGTTGTAGCAGGTGGCGCTATGCGTGCTGTTTTGGAAAGTGTTGGTATTACAGACGTTTTGGCTAAGTCAAAAGGTTCTTCTAACCCGCACAACTTGGTAAAAGCTACAATCCTGGCTTTGGGTGAAATGAGAGATGCTCGCATGGTAGCTCAGAACAGAGGTGTAAGTATGGAAAAAGTATTTAGAGGATAAGGAGGAAATATGTCAACTATTAAGATTAAACAAGTAAAAAGTAGAATTGGTGCTCCTGCTGATCAGAAAAGAGTACTCGATGCACTGGGACTTCGCAAAATGAATCGTGTGGTTGAACACGAAGCAACTCCTTCAATTCTTGGAATGGTAAATAAGGTTAAACACTTGGTTGCCATCGTTAAGTAATTCATTGTTAATAAAAAAACTAATTACGATATGAATTTAAGTAATTTAAAACCTGCAGAAGGATCTACAAAGACCAGAAAAAGAGTTGGCCGTGGTGCTGGTTCTGGTTTAGGCGGTACTTCTACAAGAGGTCATAAAGGAGCTAAGTCAAGATCAGGCTATTCAAAGAAGATCGGTTTTGAAGGTGGTCAGATGCCTCTTCAACGTCGTGTTCCGAAGTTTGGTTTTAAGAATATTAACCGTGTAGAATACAAAGCAATCAATCTTGAAACTATTCAGAAATTGGCTGAAGCTAAAAATCTGACTAAAGTGGGAATGAATGACTTTATCGAAGCTGGTTACATTTCTTCTAATCAATTGGTAAAGGTACTAGGTAACGGTAGTTTAACTACTAAACTCGATGTAGAAGCAAATGCTTTCTCAAAGAGTGCGGTAGCTGCAATCGAAGCTGTTGGTGGTAATGCAGTAAAACTCTGATTCAATGAGAAAATCTATTGAAACATTAAAGAATATATGGAAAATTGAGGATCTGAGACAAAGGATCCTCATTACTATATTATTTGTTGCAATATACAGGTTTGGTTCTTACGTGGTTCTTCCAGGTATTAACCCGGCTATGTTAACTCAGTTGCATAAACAAACGAGTGAAGGTTTGTTAGCCTTGTTAAACATGTTCTCTGGAGGAGCGTTCTCAAATGCATCTATTTTTGCATTGGGAATTATGCCATATATTTCGGCATCAATTGTGATTCAGCTTTTAGCGATTGCTGTTCCCTACTTTCAGAAAATCCAACGTGAAGGTGAAAGTGGTAGACGAAAAATCAATCAGTATACTCGTATATTGACAATTGCTATCTTGATTTTCCAGGCTCCCTCATATCTGATTAACTTAAAGATGCAGGCTGGCCCATCACTTAATGCTTCATTAGATTGGACATTCTTTATTATTACTTCTACCATCATTTTGGCAGCAGGAAGTATGTTTATCCTGTGGCTTGGAGAAAGAATTACTGATAAAGGTATCGGTAATGGTATTTCATTCATTATTTTGATTGGTATCATTGCACGTTTGCCTCAATCTTTGTTTCAGGAAGTCGTTTCCCGTTTATCTTCTCCGGGTGCCGGTGGTATCGTTATGTTCTTATTGGAAATAGTATTCTTACTATTCGTTATTGCAGGAGCCATTCTTTTGGTTCAGGGGGTTCGCAAGATTCCTGTACAATATGCAAAACGTATTGTAGGCAATAAGCAATATGGTGGTGCCAGACAATATATTCCTTTGAAAGTGAATGCTGCGAATGTAATGCCTATCATTTTTGCTCAGGCAATTATGTTTATTCCTATTACATTAGTAGGCTTTTCTAATGCTGCTACAGCAAGTGGTATTGTACGTGCATTTGTAGATCATACTAGCTTCTGGTATAACCTTGTTTTTGCAATATTGATTATTGTATTTACATATTTCTATACTGCAATTACAATAAACCCGAACCAGATGGCAGAAGATATGAAGAGAAATAATGGTTTTATTCCGGGAATAAAACCAGGTAAGAATACAGCTGAGTATATAGATGCGATTATGTCTCGTATTACTCTGCCGGGTTCTATTTTCTTGGCTGTTATTGCTATTTTCCCTGCTTTTGCAGGTGTATTCGGAGTAAAGGCTGAGTTTGCCCAGTTCTTCGGTGGAACATCATTGTTGATTCTTGTTGGTGTGGTATTAGATACTCTTCAGCAAGTTGAAAGTCATCTGTTGATGCGTCACTATGACGGATTATTGAATTCCGGAAGAATTAAGGGTCGCTCAGGTAATGTCGCTGCATATTAATTTAGTCTGAAGATGATATTTCTTAAGACAGATGATGAGATAGAGCTGCTTCGTCAGAGTAACCTACTTGTAGGTAAAACTCTGGCTGAAGTTGCTAAATTGATAAAACCAGGTGTAACAACCAGGGAACTGGATAAGGTAGCAGAAGAGTTTATTAGAGATAATGGTGCTATTCCTACTTTTAAAGGTTTCCCAAACCAAAATGGTGATCCGTTTCCCAGTACATTATGTACTTCTGTAAATGATCAGGTTGTACACGGCATTCCGAATGATATACCTTTGAAAGAAGGGGATATCGTTTCTGTTGATTGTGGTACTTACATGAATGGTTTCTGTGGTGATTCTGCCTATACATTTTGTGTTGGTGAAGTTGATCCGGAAGTAAGAAAACTTTTGAAAACAACAAAAGAAGCTCTTTATCTTGGCATTGAGAATGCCATTCATGGAAAAAGATTGGGTGATGTAGGCTATGCGGTTCAGCAGCATTGCGAATCAAATGCTTATGGTGTGGTAAGAGAATTTGTGGGACACGGTATTGGTAAAGAAATGCATGAAGACCCACAAGTACCCAATTATGGTAAAAGAGGATATGGCACTCTATTGAAAAAAGGAATGTGTATTGCCATTGAACCAATGATTACGTTGGGCTCTCGTCAGATTGTGATGGAGAGAGATGGATGGACAGTACGCACGAGAGATAGGAAATGTGCTGCTCACTTTGAACATACTGTTGCAATAGGAGTAGGAAAGGCAGATATTTTATCCTCATTTGAATATGTCGAACAAGTATTAGGAGATAAAGCAATTTAATATGGCAAAGCAATCCGCAATAGAACAAGATGGAGTTATCGTAGAAGCATTGTCAAATGCAATGTTTCGTGTTGAGCTAGAAAACGGGCATGAGATTACTGCTCATATCTCTGGCAAGATGAGAATGCATTACATTAAAATATTACCCGGGGATAAGGTCAGAGTAGAGATGTCTCCTTATGACTTATCTAAAGGAAGAATCGTTTTTAGATACAAGTAAAAAAGAAATAAGATATGAAAGTAAGAGCATCATTAAAGAAACGTACGCCGGAATGCAAAATCGTTAGACGAAATGGCCGTTTGTATGTTATTAACAAGAAAAATCCTAAGTATAAACAACGTCAAGGATAATTTATTATTTTTGCAAAAAAAATAATTTAGTATATGGCTATAAGAATAGTTGGTGTAGATTTGCCTCAAAATAAGAGAGGCGAGATTGCGTTGACCTATGTATATGGTATCGGACGCAGCAGTTCAGCAAAAATCTTGGATAAGGCTGGTGTTGACAGAGATCTTAAAGTAAAAGATTGGACAGATGATCAAGCAGCTAAAATTCGTGAAATCATTGGTGCTGAATACAAAGTAGAAGGTGATCTTCGTTCAGAAGTGCAATTGAACATTAAGCGATTAATGGATATTGGTTGCTATCGTGGTGTGCGTCATCGTATTGGTCTGCCGGTTCGCGGTCAGAGTACAAAGAACAACGCCCGTACACGTAAGGGAAGAAAGAAAACAGTTGCAAATAAGAAAAAAGCTACTAAATAATAATTGTTGATATGGCAAAAAAAACAGTCGCAGCTAAGAAGAGAAATGTGAAGGTTGACGCTAATGGACAGTTGCATGTTCATTCTTCATTCAACAACATCATTGTATCTCTGGCAAATAGTGAAGGTCAGATTATCTCATGGTCTTCTGCAGGTAAGATGGGATTTAGAGGTTCTAAAAAGAACACTCCTTATGCAGCTCAGATGGCTGCACAAGATTGCGCTAAAGTTGCGTTTGATCTTGGCCTGAGAAAGGTGAAAGCTTACGTTAAAGGTCCTGGAAACGGACGTGAGTCTGCTATCAGAACTATCCACGGAGCTGGTATTGAAGTTACTGAAATTATCGATGTAACTCCGCTTCCTCACAATGGTTGTCGTCCTCCGAAGAGAAGAAGAGTATAAAAGATAACCCTATTTTTATATGTAACTTGATTTTGTTAATAATGGATTGCACTTTCCTTTCTGTAATCGCGGCTGCAACAAATTAAGTTCATTAGTAACAATTAAATTAGAAAAAGAAAATGGCTAGATATACTGGACCAAAATCAAGAATTGCCCGTAAATTCGGTGAAGGAATCTTTGGAGCAGATAAAGTTTTATCTAAGAAGAATTATCCTCCCGGACAGCATGGTAACAACAGAAGAAGAAAGACTTCTGAGTATGGTGTCATGTTGGCAGAAAAACAAAAAGCTAAATATACTTACGGTGTATTGGAAAAACAATTCCGTAACCTGTTTGAAAAGGCAGAGAGTGCTGCCGGTATTACCGGTGAAATCTTGTTGCAGAGTTTAGAGGCTCGCCTTGACAACGTGGTGTTCCGTTTGGGTATTGCTCCTACTCGTGCAGCTGCTCGTCAGTTGGTAGGTCACAAGCACATTACAGTAGATGGTAAAGTGGTAAACATTCCTTCATACGCTGTAAAACCCGGTCAGATTGTAGGTGTACGCGAAAGATCTAAATCTTTGGAAGTGATTGCAAATTCACTGGCAGGATTCAATCATAGCAAATATCCTTGGTTGGAATGGGATGAAAGCATCAAAGCAGGTAAGTACTTACACACACCTGAAAGAGCAGACATTCCTGAAAACATTAAAGAACACTTGATCGTTGAATTGTACTCTAAATAATAATTAATTTCATGGCGATATTAGCATTTCAAAAACCTGATAAAGTATTAATGTTGGAAGCGGATTCCAAATTCGGTAAATTTGAATTCCGTCCACTCGAACCCGGTTTCGGTATTACCGTAGGTAATGCTTTGCGCCGTATTCTTCTTTCTTCATTGGAAGGATTTGCAATCAACACGATTAAAATCGAAGGTGTAGAACATGAGTTCGCCACTGTTCCAGGTGTTAAAGAGGATGTTACCAACATTATCTTAAATCTGAAGCAAGTCAGATTTAAGCAAGTAGTAGAAGAATTTGAAAACGAAAAGGTAAGCATTACCGTTGAGAATTCTAGTGAATTTAAGGCAGGTGATATAAGTAAGTATTTGACTGGATTTGAAGTGTTAAATCCTGAATTGGTTATTTGCCATTTAGATTCAAAAGCAACTTTACAGATGGACATTACTATTAACAAAGGTAGAGGCTATGTTCCGGCTGACGAAAACCGTGAATACTGTACTGATGTGAACGTAATTCCCATCGATTCTATTTACACACCGATACGTAATGTAAAATATCAAGTAGAAAACTTCCGTGTTGAGCAGAAGACTGACTACGAAAAGCTGATATTGGAAATTACTACCGATGGTTCCATTCATCCGAAGGAAGCTTTGAAAGAAGCAGCTAAAATATTGATTTATCACTTTATGTTGTTCTCTGACGAAAAGATCACTCTTGAGACTTCTGATGTGGACGGCAATGAAGAATTCGATGAAGAAGTATTGCACATGCGCCAGTTGCTGAAGACCAAGCTGGTTGATATGGACCTCTCTGTTCGTGCTTTGAACTGTTTGAAAGCTGCCGATGTAGAAACATTGGGTGACTTGGTACAGTTTAACAAGACCGATCTGTTGAAGTTCAGAAACTTCGGTAAGAAATCGCTCACGGAGCTTGATGATTTGCTCGAGAGTCTGAATCTGTCGTTTGGAACTGACATTTCTAAGTATAAATTAGACAAAGAATAAAAAATGAGACATAATAAGAAATTCAATCATTTAGGTCGTACTGCTTCTCATAGAAGCGCTATGTTATCTAACATGGCTTGCTCTTTGATTAAGCACAAAAGAATCACTACGACTGTTGCAAAGGCTAAAGCTTTGAAGAAATTCGTTGAGCCTTTAATTACAAAGTCTAAAGACGACACTACTAATTCACGTCGTGTAGTATTTAGCAACTTGCAAGATAAAATCGCTGTAACAGAATTATTCAAAGAAATTTCTGTAAAGGTAGCAGATCGTCCGGGTGGTTATACTCGTATCATCAAGACAGGACATCGTCTGGGTGACAACGCTGAAATGTGCTTCATCGAGTTAGTTGACTATGATGAAAACATGGCTAAGACTGCAACTGCTAAGAAAACAACTCGTACTCGTCGTTCTAAGAAGAGTGCTGCTGAAGCTCCTGCTGCAGAAGCTGCAACTACAGAAGAAGCCCCTAAAGCTGAGTAATCTGTACACAACTATATATATTAAAGGTCGTAACCAAGTGGTTACGGCCTTTTTTATTTGTTTGCAATAGTTGAACAAATTCTCTTGTTGTTTGTTAATTTAATATAGGAAATGAAACAGGAAAGGCTAATTATGCTATCTTTGCAATAGAAAAACAAGAAAATGAAAGGATTCATAGCAATCATATTATTCTTTGTGCTTGCATTGGCAGGAGTCAAAACAGGGCATTTCAGCGTAGCTTCTTCGGTAGTTGTGCCGGAGCAATGTGCTGTGCAAGATGACTGTTCCACTCAGGCACATACAATAAATGAAGGTGCTATCATTCCTTTGGAAAGAGAGAGATGCCTGGCTGATATGGAGTTCAGCGATGCCCACACACTGGCCCATCGTGTAAGTACCTCAGCAGAGCGTTTATACCGTTTTTCTTCCATAGAGACCATACAATACATGAAAGCCTTATTGCGCAAATTAGCCACACGTATGGACATGCTTGCCCACTGTTCAAAACGTGTTTACGATACTTCGCGCAGCCAAAGCTGGGACGATGCCTGCGAGCATTATATCTTTGGCATGAGGCGTATTCTGATTTAGATTTTATTCTTTTACTCGTATTTTATGCATTCGTATTATCCTGTTGCTACAGGGTAATAGGGGAGTGTATAGGGATAGTTATGTTTTTCTTATTAGTAACAGAATAAAATTTGAAGATTATGAATAATGCAGTTTCAGCTGATGTAACTCTGTTTTCAAGAGTACATCCCGACATAGTAAAACGTATTAGTGTTTCGTCAGTTATTGTTTCGGCCTTACTTGCCATTGGCGGTATTGGTGCTTTCGTTACTTCCTTGCGGATGGGCGACGCCACATCTACCTTGAGTATGATATTTATGACAGCCGGTACAATTCTGCTTCTTATAGCTCTTTTTCGCCTTTTCTGGCGGAGCAAAGAATGGGTCTACACTCCCACAGGCAGTGTGACCAAAGAAGGTTCTTGTTTCTTTGATGTATGCGATTTGCATGCGTTGACCGACCAGTTGGATAAGAAAGTATTTGGCAAAGACAGTGATGTGCAAGTAAAAACTAACGGTAATGTTCGGATGGATTATCTTATTTCTCAAGATAAGAGATTTGCAGCTGTCCAGCTGTTCCGTTTCATCCCTTATACGTATGAAGCAGCATCTTCCGTGTATTATCTGACTGGACAAGATGCGCTGGGCTTCACACGCTGTTTGGAAACTAATAAATTTTGATTTTTTCTATGACTCTTTATGTTATGAAAGTAAAGCAAGCCTGTGAAGGTGAACTTTACTTGCTTAAGACGTTAATGTGATAAATTGTTGGGTGGGGTTAGTCGTTGATGACCAGCCCCATCTTTTTCATTAAAAAGCACGCATTCATGTTGCGGGCAACACCCTCACGCATTTTGTAGGAAAAAGCCAACTCATTGTTTGTGATATCTGCCTCGAAGCAATAATTGCGGATTTCATCAGGGAAGTATTCGATTAGTTTGCCCAGCAAGAGGTCATGCGTAGCGATGATGCCGTTTGCTTTCAGCGTCATCAACTGTTTGACAAGGGCAAAAGACCCTTTCTGTTTGTCCATCGAATTGGTGCCTTTCAATATTTCATCCAGAATGATAAATAATTCCTCACCCGAGTTCAGCCGGTCGATAATCTGTTTCAAACGTTTCAGTTCAGCAAAGAAATACGATTCGTTATCATTGAGCGAGTCTGAAGTCCTCAAGCTGGTTATGAGTCGGGCAGGATAGATTTCGAGCGAGTCACAACACACCGGACTGCCGATGCAGGCAAGCACATAGTTTATTCCGATAGTACGCAGATAAGTACTTTTGCCGGCCATATTCGCTCCGGTAATAATGACGAAAAAGGGGCGCGAAGGAATCTCCGCATCGTTTTTCACACATTGGTTTATGGGCATCAGCGGATGTCCCATTTCCCGGGCGCGGAAGACGAACGGCCTGTCGGCTATCACCGGATACATATAAGCCGGATGATTGAATGCAAAAGTTCCCATCGAACAGAGTGCATCCATTTCTCCGAGCGTATCCAGCCAATGCAGAAGGCAGCCCCCATATTTCCTTCTCCACTCTTCGATGCGCATCACCTGGCGGAGCTGCCAAAACATAGAGCCCTCCAAAAGTACATACATAATCAGATTATTTCTTAAATCCAGTCTGTCCAGTTCGGTCGACAACTCCTTCAGCACCTCCGTTGTCCGCTTTCCATCCGTACCGAAATTCGCTTTGAGGCGGGCAAGCAACGGTGCCTTCATCTCCTGTTCATCAATGAGTTCAATGAGTTTTGCATAAATGGAGAGGATGCGGAGTTTCTTGTCATATATTCCTTGCAGGTTAGTGACATGTTTGATAAGTCCGAAACTCGCCACCACGAACGTGCCGAAAGCAAGCCCGAGCCAACTCATCGAAATCACTCCGGCCAATCCCAATACCAATAAGACGGTATTGACCGCAGGCACAAGCCAAAGCATAGGACGGCTCCACCACATCCGGCTGAAATAAGCAGAAGATTCCGTCCATTCCTTAATCTCGTTGCGGTCGCCGGCCTCACCCTTGTAGAGCAGTCCGGTGATGCGGAAAGATTCGCGGAACTTATCATATCCGGCAAGTTCGCCGACTGCCGCCTGTCGTTCCTCTATTTCTTCCTTCTTTTCCAAAGGTTTCTGCAGCCATTCCGCCAGTTTGTTTTTTCCGAAAGAAGTGCACGTGCGGTTCATCGCCTGAAACAGAGAATGATGGCCAAAGATGTCGAGGTCTAAAGAATAGCGGTGGGCTGCGTTGACAAACTCTGCCCCTTCGTCAAACGGCTCATAGTTATTATCCAATGCCGAAATCTCGTCCCGATTAACACGGATACATGTCTCCAGCCACTCTTTTCGGAAGAAGAGTCCATTGTGGAACTTCACCAGCATCAGAAACGGTACGAACGTGAGTGCGATAATCAAACATAAGACGGCAGTTCCGGCATCATAGCCATAGATTACCCCGAAGACACCTGCCAGAAACAGGACAACCCGCAGGCTGCTGATGCGCATAATCTTGTTCTTTACTGTCTGAAGTTCCTTTCCCGCTTCGTCAATCCGTTGTTGATATTGTGCTTTTAATTCCATTTTTTTATTTGTTCATTGATAGTACTTGCAGGCAAATATAGGGAAAAATATCCCTCCTTCGTCAGTAATTATGTTATTTAGCCTTATCTGCCTGTCGTTTCGCAGCGATAAGGAGAAGTCGGGAGAATGAAACTTTAACGGAAAAAATGGATGTTTCTCTCCCGAAAAGTGTATATTTGTCAATAGAAAGAGCAACAAACACATTGATTATGAAAAAAATAGCATTGATATTGCTTTCATCCCTTATCCTGTCGGGATGTTCTCCTTATGGTATGCAGGGAAACCCGGCGGCAGTGCAGGCAGGTGCGGCCATCGGCGGTGTGCTGGGGGCCATTATAGGCGACAGGGCAGGCGGATATAACGCCTCACAGTTCGGAGCTTTGGTGGGAACAGTGGCCGGGGCTGCAGTAGGCAATGCGGTGACTACCCCCCGGCGGGACGATGGCACGGAAGAAGGATATTATATAGAAAGCCGCACGTCGCACCCGTCCTATAGCACTTCGTCGGCAGGAGGATATGACGGCTACGCACCGGCCTATTCGGGTTTGCGTGTCACGAATCTTCGCTTTATCGATGACAATCGTAATCATACGATTGATGCCGAGGAAGACAGTAAGTTGGTATTCGATGTGGTGAATGACGGTGATGCTCCCGCCTACAATGTCACTCCCATGATTGAAGAAGTGACCGGCATGAAACATATCCTTATCTCTCCGGCACAGCAGATTGCCTATATGCCGGTGGGAAATACGATTCGTTATACGGCAACAATCCGCGGCGGCAGAAAGCTGAAGACAGGAGAGGCCGTGTTCAGGGTTTATACCACGGAGAGCAACGGTGCGGTGAGCCAGACACATGAATTTTCTTTGCCCACACAGAAAAGGAAGAAATGATTTATCAAACCAAATAACACAATGAAAAAGACAAAACTATTTGCAGCACTGCTCTTGATGGCTGTGTGTGCAGGATGCGGAACGGAAAAAGAGCAGGCAACGATGGTCACGGTGGATATTGCCGGCGAACATTCAGAGAAGGAAGTGCTCCTTCAGGATTTTATGGATGTGGAATACATTCCATTGGAGACAAGTGATGAATTTGTGACTCAAGGGAGTGTGATGGATATAGGCGACAAATATCTGTTGGTGAAGAACTGGGCAAACGACGGCGACATTTTTGTTTATGACAGAAAGACCGGTAAGGGCATACGGAAAATAAACCGGAAGGGACAAGGTGCCGAAGAATATAACTTTATCAACGGAATTATTCTGGACGAAAGCAGTGATGAAATGTTTGTCAACTGTACTGCAGCGAAAAAAATCTATGTGTATGATTTGTCGGGAAACTTCAAGCGTTCCTTTGAGCACCCGAAAGATACCGAATTCATGGATGTCCTTAATTATGATAAAGACAATCTGATTTGTTATGATATGTCTGTCTATTATAAAGACGGACAGCCCAGAGAGAAAGGAAAATCCTATCACTCGCTCATTTCCAAGAAAGACGGAAGTGTCACTCGTGGCATCTATCTTCCGTATGATGTAGTCAAGGCTCCTTGTGTGCAGCAGGGAGATGGAGTGGCGATGGCTTCTGTACGTCCGATTATTCCGAACCGGGGAGAATGGCTGTTGGTTGACTGTTCTTCGGACACGGTGTATAATTATGTGCCCGAAAAAAACGAACTGGTTCCTTTCCTTGCAAAAGCGCCGACCAAGGACCCGGAGATACTCCTGACAATGGGAGCTATCACCGACCGTTATTATTTTATTCACACTGTAAAGAAAGTGTTTGATTTTACTACCGGAAGAGGATTCTTTATGAACGATTTCATGTACGATAAGCAGGACAATGCGCTTTATAAGGCAAAGGTGCTCAATAGTGATTTTGTAAAGAAACGCGGTGTGGATATGTTTTTGCGCCCAATCAATAATAATGAAATCGCGGTTGTTCAGACATTGGCAGCCGGTCAGTTGGTCGAAGCTTATCAAGAAGATGGACTGCAAGGCCGGTTGAAAGAGGTGGCAGCGGGATTGGATGAAGAAGCCAATCCGGTGGTCATGCTGGTGAAGTATAAACACTAAGATGACAGACGGTATCTTATACCCCAAACAATGGGCATTGTTTTCGAAGAATGTTACCATTGTTTGGAAAAACTCTTTCCATTGTTTGGGAAAAACCTCACGAGAGTTTTTGAGGTATATATTTCCTGCTTTTCTTCCGGAAAAAGTGATTGAGCAGGAATAAATGCAAATCATGTTTCACACATATCGTGGGGATAACGTACTGTCGTACAGTGACTTGTTGTGAAACGTACTGCATGGGCGAAATCTGTCACAGGAAATTGTTATAATGAAAAAAGGTGGAAGAGTTTTTCGTTATAGCAGTTGCCTGATAAAAGACCAAGGTCTTTTTAAAAAACTCCTTCACCTTTTTCAAAGACTTCAAGGTCTTTTTTCAAAACCTCAAGGTCTTTTTTGAGTACTCCATCGTCAGTTCTTATTGATGATGCTTTGAATTTCTTGCAATGTTAAGTTTCCGGTGATGATGATGATGGTAAGCTCATTCTGTTCCTCGCTCAGCAATACGAATTCCTTTTGCTTTTCCTTATCATGTTTCAAGAAAATCGTAGTCTTCTCACCTTCATCGTTGATGCGCATCAGCTCCTCGTAACCGTTCTTGGGGTTGATATAGCTGACATCTTTCTTTATCTGCGCAATGACAGACGCCTTTTCACAACTCAGAATCTGAATATTGTCCAACTTACTTGCCATTTTTCCGATATTGACACCCTCGGCTTTCATATCGGGCATCAGACTGAGCATCGCTTTGGATATATATACAGATGTAACACCTTCCATATCGGCATACTTGTCAAAAAAAGAGTCCTGTGCATAAGTGAATAATGAGCAGAGGGACAGTAACAGGGTAATAATATATGTACGTTTCATCACTTTAAGTTTTTAATTCGTTTCAATTGTTGGTTTACATTCTCTTGTATCTTTTCGGTGGTCTCGTGTACCGTTTCCACTTGTTGCACTCCCTTATTGAGCGCAGACGAAAACATGAGCAGTGCTTTTTGAGCCTCTGCGTATGCTTCGGCAGGAGAAGCGCAGGTATCTTGCGGGGTAGGAGATGTGTAAGGTTTATACAGATACATTCCTACCGAGAAGAGAAGGAGCAGACTGGCGGCAATGCTGCCCATCCACTGCAAGCGGATGATGCGTGTACGCTTTTTTATCTTCATGGTTCGCCGTTCGCGCGTATCCCATTCGTCTATCAGACCGCTTAATTTACTTTCCAGACCTTCGGGCGTTTCCGGTTCAGGTTGGGAGGCGAGCTGCGCGAAGAGTCTTTTCTCGGCAAGTAGGTGTGCCGGAACGTCCTCTTGTGCAAAGAACTTTTTCAGTTCTTTTTCTTCGGCCTCATTCGTTTCGCCGTCATAATATCGGACTAGTAATTGTTCTATTTCATTTACTTTCATAGTTCATAAGTTCATTAAATTGTTCACGTATCTTTTTGCGGGCACGGCTCAGCAATACACGGATATTGACGGCCGTGAGTCCGGTGGCTTGTTCTATTTCTTCGTAAGAGCAGTCGTTCACGTCACGCAGCAGGATGATTTGTTGCTGTTGCCGCGGCAACTGTCCGATTAATTTTTTTACCTGATTCGCTTCGTCTCTTTGTTCTATTTCGTGCACCATGTTGCTGTCTGTCGGGAGATTCAGCTCTTCGGGCAGTCGGCTGTCTTCGTCCGGTCTGCAGGAACGGAGGGAATCGTAGCACAAATTTTTGATAAGCGTCACACAATAAGCCTCAATGCTGGCAACCTCGGGAAGTTCGTCGCGCTTTTTCCACAATTTCAGATACGCCTCCTGCACCATGTCCTCGGCATCCTGCACATTGCCCATCAAGCGGAAGGCCACTCGATAGAGTTTGGCATGGCAAGGTAGAAATTGTTGTTTAAAACTAGCGGCGTCCATGTTACATTTCTTTTGCCAATAGTTTGGCTATTTTGCTTTTGCTCACTTTTCCCTTCAGCTGCACCAATGTACAATCGCCGTTTCCGGTGCATACGATGAGCAGTTCACGTATCACGTCATTCTTGCTTTTTGCCAGAATGCGCACCTTCTCACCTTCATCGTTTACCTGAACCAGCGTCTCGTATCCTTCAATTCGCTGTGCGTTTATCTTTTTGTTGAAGCGTTCCTGTACATTTTTTGAGCAAGCTTCCAAGTCCAGAATTCTTATTGATTTAAATTTCCGGGCAAGCTTCGCATCGTTGTCATTTCCCATAAACATCTTTCCGATGGTCATCATAAACGGTGAGATATTAATACACTCTGCGTTGGGTTCTTTCCCGAATTCATCGAAGAGGGAATTAAGGTTTTGGGCAAAACCGATGTGGCAGATAAATAATAATGCTAATGCCAATATGTACTTTTTCATGGTCTTATTTTGTTTATGTTTATACTTTAGGTAATCTTTTAAAAGCGCTTTCATTTAGATAGACGGAAGCAGAAAGAATGTTGTTACAAAGAAAAGTGTTTTTTTCTTTCAGATGGGGAAAAAATAATCGGGGGGATATGGGTTGTTCTTAGTTGCGGACAGGAAGACGCACCCATAACCATTTGGGAATGAGTCTCCAGAAGAATACCAGTACTTGATAGCGCCGGTCGATGATGACGGTTCGTTTCTTTTTGTTGAGTGCACTGATGATGTGTGCGGCTACTTTGGAAACGTTCATCAGCAGAGGGTATTTGTCGTCTTTCAGTAGCGGGGTGGCTACAAATCCGGGGCGGATGTCGGTGAAGACAATGGGTAGCCGGTTCATGTGTGCCAATTGGTCGAGGGCCTCGATGTAAGTATTCTGAAAACGTTTGGTGGCAGAATAAGCGGGAGCCGAACCCAGCCCTTTGGTTCCGGCAATGGAACTGATTACTGCCAAATGTCCGTATCCTTGTTGTTCAAAATAATGATAGGCTGCCGTCACCATGCGGATGAAACCCTCCACATTGGTGGCGGCAGTCTGTAGTTCGATATCCGGTGTCAGAGAGAGATTTTGTTTGCCGATGCCTGAGCTCAGCAAGAATAAATCCATTCCTCCCAGCTTATCTATCAGTCGTTGCAGCAAATGGGGCGCATCTTCGCGGGTGACGTCCAAGGCTTGGGCGCACACCTGTCCGGGAGCAGTCAGGAGGAGTTTTTCCAGTTCCTCTTCCCTGCGTCCGGCTATGCCTACCTGCCATCCGGCTTTCAGGTAGCCTTTGGCTACTTCCAGCCCGATGCCCGAGGTGGCTCCGATGATGACAACCCGTCTGACTGACATAGCTTGTCTTATTTAATATGTTCCAAGGCCTGTTCCAAATCAGCGATGATGTCGTTGGCATCTTCGATACCTACCGACAGGCGGATTAAGTCGGGTGCAACTCCGGCTTCCATCAACTGCTCGTCCGTCAACTGGCGGTGTGTATGACTGGCAGGGTGGAGCACACACGTGCGGGCATCTGCCACATGAGTCACGATGCAGGCCAGTTTCAGTGCGTCCATAAATTTGATGGCCTCTTCGCGGCTACCGTTCAGTCCGAAAGCGATAACGCCGCAAGAGCCGTTCGGCATATATTTCTGTGCCAGTTCATAATATTTGCTGCTCTTCAGGCCACAATAGTTCACCCATTTCACCTGTGGATTGGCTTCCAGCCACTCGGCAACTTTTTGTGCATTCTCACAGTGACGAGGCACGCGCAGATGGAGTGTTTCAAGTCCCAGATTCAGCAGGAACGCATTTTGTGGTGACTGAATGGAACCGAGGTCACGCATCAGTTGTGCGGTAGCTTTGGTCATATAGGCCATTTTGCCGAATGCCTTGGTGTAAGTCAATCCGTGGTAAGACTCGTCCGGCTGCGTCAGTCCGGGGAATTTGTCAGCGTGCGCTTCCCAGTCGAAATTACCGCTGTCTACGATGGCTCCGCCTACACTGGTGGCGTGTCCGTCCATATATTTGGTGGTAGAGTGAGTCACAATGTCGGCTCCCCATTCAAACGGGCGGCAGTTGATGGGAGTGGCGAAAGTATTGTCGACAATCAGAGGTACACCATGCTTGTGGGCAATGCGTGCAAACTTCTCAATGTCAAGTACATCGATGCTGGGGTTTGAGATGGTTTCTCCGAACAATGCTTTGGTGTTCGGGCGGAAAGCCTTGTCAATTTCTTCTTCGGGCGCATCGGCATTGACAAAAGTGCATTCGATGCCGAGTTTCTTCAATGTAACTCCGAAAAGGTTGAAAGTACCGCCGTAGATGGTAGACGAGCACACGAAATGGTCACCTGCCTGGCAGATATTAAAAATGGCATAGAAATTAGCAGCCTGTCCCGATGAAGTAAGCATGGCCCCCACGCCACCTTCCAATGCGGCAATTTTTGCTGCCACTGCGTCATTGGTAGGGTTTTGCAAGCGGGTATAGAAATAGCCCGTATCTTCAAGGTCGAATAAACGAGCCATCTGTTCGCTGGTATCATACTTGAAAGTTGTACTTTGATAAATGGGCAAAACGCGCGGTTCCCCTTTCTTCGGCTGCCATCCTCCTTGTACGCAAAGGGTGGATTTGCTAAACTTCTTATCCATGTCTATTCTTTAAGTTAATGGTTTTACTTTAAGTAAATTGAACGCAAAAGTAAGAATAATCTCTTATTTAGTGTTCTTTTATTAGGAAAAGTATTATATTTGAATGAAATTAATAAGCATAACTATGGGAGAGGAAATAAAATTCAGGCATACGATGCCGGTACAAATACGGTTTAGTGACGTAGACCAGTTCGGACACATGAACAATTCAGTCTACTTTTCTTTATACGATTTGGCAAAGACGACTTATATAAAAGATGTGTTGGGGAGCGCAGACTGGCATAAGATGGCAATTGTGGTAGCGAATATCAATGCCAATTTCTATGCACCTGTATTCTTTTCAGACCATTTGATAATAGAAACGGCTGTTGTCCAGTTGGGGCATAAAAGTTTCACATTGCTGCAACGTGCCGTGGCGACGGATACGCAGGAAGTGAAATGCGAGTGCCGCACAGTGATGGTGGGCTATGATATTGCAACCAAAGAGCCGAAGCAGATAGCTAAGGATTATAAGCAGGCGATTTGTGCTTACGAGGGCAAGACAATGGACGAGTTGGCAAAGAAGTAACCCCCTTCTTCGATATAATAAATTAATTTATGAATTATTCGGTGATTTATTAATATAATAGCTCGCCGAATTATTTTTTTATACCTTTGTGAAGAGGACGTTGTTATTGCTTCGCATGATGCCGGTCTTCTTTTTCTTTCCCTTCCCGCATAGAAATTTAATGATTTATACTTACCTTGTCTTAAAGAAGGCTTCAATAACAGCATCTTTGTTTTAATTATACCTTCTGTTTAAAAAATAATCGTTATATCATAAAATATTTCATTAAATCTATTTGTGTTATTAAATTAAGTTCTTATATTTGCGAAGTCGAATTGATTTAATATAAATGAAAAACAAGAAAATCTATCCTTGGGTGGTGGTAGGTCTTTTGTGGGTTGTAGCACTTCTCAACTACATGGACCGCCAGATGCTTTCTACAATGCAGGAAGCAATGAAAGTGGACATTGTGGAGCTCAATAAGGCTGAGGCTTTTGGAGCTTTGATGGCTGTATTTTTGTGGATTTACGGTTTTATGAGTCCGGTAGCCGGCATTATTGCCGACCGGGTGAGTCGTAAATGGTTAATCGTCGGTAGCCTTTTTGTATGGTCTGCCGTGACTTATTTGATGGGTTATGCGACTGATTTCCATGAACTTTACTGGCTGCGTGCCACCATGGGAGTGAGTGAGGCTCTATATATTCCTTCAGCACTTTCGCTGATTGCCGACTGGCATCAGGACAAATCACGTTCGCTTGCTATCGGTATCCACATGACCGGTCTGTACACCGGACAGGCCATCGGAGGTTTTGGCGCAACAGTGGCGGCCGCTTTCTCCTGGCAGCTTACCTTCCATTGGTTTGGTATTGTAGGTATTATCTATGCGCTGGTATTGGTGCTGTTCCTGCACGAAAATCCTACTCATATAAAAATAGAGAAACTTGCAAAGGAAACGCCTCGCAAGAAAGGCTCTGTCTTCAGCGGATTGGCAGTTGTACTGTCCAATTGGGCTTTCTGGATTATCCTGTTCTATTTTGCAGCTCCCAGTTTGCCGGGATGGGCAACCAAGAATTGGCTTCCGACATTATTCTCCGAAAGTCTGAATATTCCAATGGCTGAGGCAGGCCCGATTTCTACTATAACCATTGCCCTGTCATCGTTTATCGGTGTTATTGTGGGTGGTGTCTTGTCGGATAAATGGGTACAGAAGAATATCCGCGGACGTGTTTATACCGGTGCCATCGGTTTGGGACTGACGGTTCCTTCCTTGCTGTTGCTGGGCTTCGGACACAGCTTTGTGAGTGTGGTGGGAGCCGGATTACTCTTTGGAGTAGGTTATGGTATCTTCGATGCCAACAATATGCCGATTCTGTGTCAGTTTGTATCAGACAAACATCGTGGAACCGCTTATGGAATTATGAACATGACAGGTGTGTTTGCCGGTGCAGCCGTAACGGAACTTTTAGGCAAATGGACTGACGGAGGCGGATTGGGACAGGGCTTTGCCATGCTGAGCGTCATCGTTCTGGTTGCTTTGGCTCTCCAGCTATTCTTCCTGCGTCCGAAGACAGATAATATGGTAGATTAAATTATACATTAAGACAACAATGATAGTTTCAAGATTAGAGAACAGTTCACGGATAGAAAGTCTTCATCCGTTGTTCAAACAATTATTTGATTATGTAAAGACGCATGACTTGCTGAATGCTCCTTTGGGACGCATTGAACTGGACGGCGATAACTTATTTATTAATAATGTAAATCCCGAATGTGTTCCAGCCGACAAGCAAGTGCTGGAAATGCACCGTGATTACATTGATGTGCATATTCTTTTGACGGGTCAGGAAACTATCGGTTGGAAGGCTATTGAAACATTGGAACATCAGGCTCAGGCTTATCAAAAGGAGGGAGATTGTGCACTTTATAGTGACAGACCCACCTTGTTTGCCACCTTACAGCCCGGTGAGTTTGCCATTGTTTATCCCGAAGACCCGCATGCTCCGGTCATCGGTGAAGGAAAAATCAGAAAATTAATAGGAAAAGTAAAACTCTAAAAGAAATAGTTATGGAAAAGATTATTGGACTTATTGACGCACCTTTTACCCCGTTTTATGAAAACGGAGAAGTGAATTATGAACCGATTGAAGCCTATTGCCAACTGCTGGTAAAGAATGGCCTTCAGGGAGTATTTATCAATGGTTCTTCCGGTGAAGGTTATATGCTGACCGAAGACGAACGTATGAAATTGGCAGAACGTTGGGTGGAAGTTGCTCCTCAAGGTTTTAAAGTTATCGTACACGTGGGTAGCACTTGTGTGAAGTCCAGCAAACGTTTGGCTGAACATGCCCAAAAGATTGGTGCGTGGGGTATTGGTGCCATGGCTCCTCCCTTCCCGAAAGTAGGCCGTATTGAAGAGTTGGTGAAATATTGCGAAGAAATCGCTTGCGGTGCACCCGAACTTCCTTTCTATTTCTATCACATTCCTGCGTTTAACGGCGCTTTCTTGCCGATGGTAGCTTTCCTTGAAGCTGTGGACGGACGCATTCCAAACTTTGCCGGTATCAAATATACCTTCGAAAGTATGTATGAATATAACCAGTGCCGTCTTTACAAGAACGGTAAGTTCGATATGCTTCACGGACAGGACGAAACAATTCTTCCTTGTCTTGCTATGGGCGGTGCTCAGGGCGGTATCGGCGGAACAACAAACTACAACGGCAAAGAATTGGTAGGCATCATCGAAGCATGGAAAGCCGGAGACTTGGAACTGGCCCGCGAACGTCAGAACTTTGCACAGGAAGTAATCAATGTTATCTGCCATTATCGCGGTAATATTGTCGGTGGTAAACGTATTATGAAACTGATTGGTCTGGATTTGGGTAAGAACCGCACTCCATTCCAGAATATGACCGATGAAGAAGAAGCTGCCATGAAGAAAGAATTGGAAGCAATCAACTTCTTTGAAAGATGTAACAAATTCTAAATAAAACATTTGCTCTTATGAATGTAAATGAATATTTGTCGAACTGGGCAGAATGCTATAAAAGAGATTTGACTGAAAACATTCTTCCGTTCTGGTTGGAAAACGGTCTTGACCGCAAGCATGGTGGTGTATATACCTGCCTGAACCGTGACGGAAGTCTGATGGATACCACCAAGTCGGTATGGTTTCAGGGACGTTTCGGCTTTATCGCAGCCTATGCCTACAATAATATAGAGAAGAATCCCGAATGGCTGGCAGCTTCAAAAAGTTGCATCGATTTTATCGAGGCGCATTGTTTTGATGCCGACGGACGTATGTATTTTGAAGTAATGGAAGATGGCACTCCGCTGCGTAAACGCCGTTATGTCTTCTCGGAAGGCTTTGCCGCCATTGCCATGTCGGAATATTCTATTGCATCGGGAGACCGTACCTATGCCGAGAAAGCATTGGAGCTGTTCAAGCGCATCATGCACTTCCTCAATACTCCGGGCATATTGGAACCGAAGTATCTGGATACGTTGAAATCGCAAGGACATTCCATCACAATGATTCTGGTAAATACTGCTTCGCGCATCCGCGCAGCTATCAATGATCCGGTGCTGACAGAACAAATCGACCGTTCCATCAAGGCATTACGTACTTATTTCATGCATCCGGAGTTTAAGGCATTGCTTGAAATGGTAGGTCCTGACGGAGAATTTATCGATTCTATCAACGGCCGTACCATCAATCCGGGACACTGCATTGAGACAGCCTGGTTTATTTTGGAAGAGGCTAAGTATCGCAACTGGGATAAAGAATTGGTTGATATGGCATTGACAATCCTTGACTGGTCTTGGGACTGGGGATGGGACAAGGAATATGGCGGTATCATTAATTTCCGTGATTGCAAGAATCTGCCTCCTCAGGATTATTCTCAGGATATGAAGTTCTGGTGGCCGCAGACAGAAGCTGTTATTGCTACTCTGTATGCTTATCAGGCTACAGGCAATGAAAAATATCTGGAGATGCATAAGCAAATCAGCGACTGGACTTATGCCCACTTCCCTGATAATGAATATGGCGAATGGTATGGTTATCTGCATCGTGACGGAACAGTGGCACAGCCGGCTAAGGGTAATATCTTTAAAGGGCCGTTCCATATTCCCAGAATGATGATTCGCAGCTATACGCTTTGCGAAGAGATACTGAAGAAATAATATTAGACTTAATAAGGTTGAAAGCCGCAGCAACGTTGGGAAACGAAGTTGCGGCTTTTTTATTGTCACTTGAAAGAGCTATTCGGCCAAGACTTTATCCAGCCATGGCAGCACAAATTCATTTTTGAAGTAATGGTTCGGTCCGTCTACATTTACGGAGTCATAGAAAGAGGTTCTGCCGAGTCCTTCAGGCAAGTTTTTGGCAGGATTACGTGTCTCGGGTGCTGCATATTTCTGATAATGGTGTGTTTCAATGTTTTCCGGGTGTCCGCTTATCTCATAGGCTCGTTTTACTAAATTGAAGTCTCTGTCCAGTCCGCCTTCCGTCAGAATGATGGGGCGAGGAGCAAGCGAGGCCACTATATCAGGAAAGTTGAAGTATTTCCAGAAGTCGGGTATTAAATGGCGGATGGAATTGGGGAAAGGACGGCGTCCCCTTTGATCCGGTTCTGTCATTACAGTGGCTCGTTCCTGTGTTTGGCATAAAAAGTCATTGTAGACGAAAGCGTAAATGGAAGGATCCATGACGCCCAATACCATTAGAGGTTCAGTGCCCAAAGAAAATCCACTGACAACAATACGGTCTTGGCGTATGAAGGGTTGGCATTTCATCCATTCCAGCACCTGTTTATTTAGAAAAGAAGTATAACCCAAATAGCTCCATCCCAATTCCAGCAAAATGCGTGACGGAGTGTCATAATCATAACTTGTTCCGGCCAACGGTTCCAGGTCGGCTGCCTCTCCTGCCGCCGCATTGTCTACAGCCACTGCGATGTATCCTTGTTTTGCAATATTTAAAGCCATGGCCGCCCGCATATTGCTGGCAGAGACTTCTCCGATGAGGTTTTCTTTCGTCATACCCGAGCCGGGGATGCATAGTACGGCAGGACCGGGACTTTGGGCCTTGTCGGGAATCAGTATATAAAAAGTAGAAACACAGTGAGGCAGTGGGTAGAATTCCCATTTTTCTTGCCGATAACCATCTTTCTGTATTTTCTCTATACAGACAGGCACCGGTTGATCGGTGATGTGGGGATGATGCATGATTTCTATCATGGCTGTCCGTACTCCTTTTTGCCATTCGGCAAATTCTTGCCGGGTGAAGTCATGCCGGAATGCATAGAGTGGTTTAGTATCTTTGAGCATGGCATGTACTACTCCGTAGGTGCTGAGATAACGTCCGTCATTTCGTTCGGAACAAACGGTTTTATGTTTTTCCGGAGAAAATGTTGTTTGCGCAAATAGCATTGACGATGACAGGCAGACGATGAGGAGAACTGCCCATTTCTTCATTTTAAGTTTTGTTTTCTGCATGATTAGATTGTATGAGGTTATCATTTTGAGGCTAAGATAATAAATTGGAAATGAATTGTGGTGAATTTACCATAGAAAATTAAAGAGGACACCCTCCCGGGCATCCTCTTCCAAAATCAATGTTAAAATCGACTATATCTGTAATACAGATGTCTTTTAATTATTTATATCCCGGTGTTTGAGTCAATTCCGGATCTTTGGTAATCATATTGGTTTCTATCGGCCAGTATAATTTGTAAGCCTCTGCTTCGGTTAAGATTGCCTTCTTGCCATCTTTACTTCCTTCAGGACAGAATACCAGATGTTTGCCTCCTTTGGTTAATGTCATACGTTTCAGGTCATACCAGCGTTGGCCTTCACCTAACATCTCTTTATCTTTTTCATGTAGGATAGCCAGTTCGTTTTCTGTAAAACTACCGTTGGTGTAGCCATATTTAGCCGCATCCCAATTTTTGCCGTAAGCACGTTCGCGTATCTTGTTTATATAGGTAGCTACATCTCCGCCTTCCATATTTGCTACTTCGGCCATCATCAGGTATACACCGGCCAAACGATAAGCAATGACATCAGCATCCCAAATATAACGGTTGATGGATTCATCGAAGTGTCCCATTATTTTCTTGTACACTGTACCTGCCAATGAGTTGTCCTTACGTGAATAGGCTCCTAGGAATGTTGCATCACGGCGACTGTCTGTCTTGTCATAAGACAGGTAGAATTCCGGCAGATATTCTATGCGTTGCATACCGGTGGTGCTGACTTTCAGCGTATCGCCCATAGGCTTTCCGTTTTCGTCATTGAAACCTACAGTTTTGAATGCCCCGGTCTGATAGTTGTATATGAAGGCCGTAAATGGGTTGGATGCTTCTCCTTCCATATATCTTACGGCAAAAATAACTTCATCATTACCTTTATTGTTTACGCTGAACACGTCCTCGTAGTTTGATTGTAAGGCGAGACCATAATTGTTCATCAGACTTTGCAGGTGATTCTTGGCTACACTTAAGTCTGCATTGTTTGCTGTATTGTCATCTACTGAGACTTTGGCATTCCATAAGTAAACTTCGGCAGCCAAATATTCAGTAGCGGCTTTTGACCAATAGCCTTTTAAATTCTTTCGGTTATTGGGATCGAAAGAGTTGTTATTTCCAAAGTGGTCAAGTGAAGCTTTTAAGTCTGCTTTGATTTGTTTCATGACTTCAGAACCGGCAGAACGCTTCATATAAAGGTTGTTCGGGTTGAAATCACCGTTTACTACCGGGTTCGGATCTAAGCGCAGAGGCAAAGTACCATAAGTGCGATACAGTCCGAAGTAATAGAAAGCGCGCAGGCCGTAAGCTTGTCCCAGATAATAGGCTTTTTCTTCTTCGGTCATATAATCGGCTTCCAGTGTCTTCTGCAACATGATATTTATATTGGCAATGCATCCATATATGTTACCGAAGTTTGTGATTCCCGGAGATTCGGCATTCAGGGCCTGATTTACGATACCTTGATAAGAAACTGAAGTTCCGTCTACGGCTACATCAGGAATGCTGGTTCCACCGCGTGCTTCGCCCAATACATATTGCTGCTGGAATATTTGGTCACGGAAGTTTTTGTGTATTCCGTCCATATAAGCAATCACATGTTCTTTTCTTGTCCAGAAGTTACCGCTTCCGTAAGTGTCAATGGGAGCCAAGTCCAAAGCATCGCAACCTGTCATGCCGACAGCAAAAGCGAATGCACTGAAGCGAAATGCTAATTTTAATATTTTATTTCTCATAATTGTAGTCTTTTTTATTTATTAGATTAGAATGTTAAGTTAACCCCAAACAAAATGGTACGCGGCAATGAATAGCCTTGTCCGACTGCACCGTTGTCTTTCGGGTTGGCTTCGGGAGAACCTACGTTTTTCGCACCGGTGATGTAACCCAGGTTCTGTCCTGTAATAGAGACTTCGGCGCGTTGCATCTTCAACATTTTGGCTACAGACTCAGGCAATGAATAGCTCAGTGAGATTTCGCGGATAGCCAGGTAGTCACCTCTGTATGCAAACATGGTAGATGCGATGTAGTTGTTCTTTCCGTTTTGGTCGGCAAACAGGTAACGCGGGTATTTGGCGTTCGGATTGCTTTCTGACCAAGTGTCATAGTACATTGTGGGGGTATTGTAGGTTCCTTGGTAACATCCCATGAACCATGGAGTGGTACTTTGTGATCCACTGTTTTCATACAACCAGAAGCCTAGGGCATAGTCAAAGCGTCCGTATAGTTGGAAGTTTTTCCATCTGAGGGTAGTGTTGAAACCGCCGGTCCAGCGTGGAGAGGTAGCTCCTACTTTTACTTTATCGAATTCATCGATTACGCCGTCTTTATTCACGTCATGGAACTTCGTGTCACCCGGTTGGATGGGGAAGTTTGTGGTAGCATTCTGTTGGTCAGCTGTTAGTTTGTTCCATGCTTCAGGGCCATAGTAGGTTCTGGAACCATATTTTCTTACCAAGTTACCCGGGATTTCATCGTATGAACGGTAAATGCCATCCGCTTGGTATAAATAAAGCATACCCGGTTCCTGACCTTCTTGCTGTCCGCCTACCCATTTTTTCTCATCTCCGTTTCCGGTATATACTTGGAATGCATTGATACGGTTTCTTTCCATGCCATTGTCCGGTAACGAAACGATTTTATTCTTATTGAATGCGATATTTCCCGATGCACTCCATGTCCAGTCCTTGTTGTCGATAATTTTTCCTGAAAGTTCTATTTCAATACCTTGGTTACGGAACTCACCGTTGTTGTTTGTTACGGATGAGAAACCGGTAGAGGTGGGGAAGCTTAGCGCTGCATATTTGTCCGATGTCAGTCGGTTGTAGTATGTCAGGTTAGTGTTCAGTCGGTTGGCAAAGAAACTCATGTCCGCACCTACTTCAAAGGTGGCAGTCTTTTCCCATCTCAGGTTCGGGTTGGGAAGTTCTGTAATCAGATAAGACGTATTTCCGTTATAGTTGAATGAACCGCTGCTATTGCTTGAACCGTAGCTTCCCTGCAGGGTATAGGCACCAATACCTGATGCATTACCGTTGATACCGTAGCTGGCACGCAATTTACCGAATGACATTACGGGAATAGCGTCTTTAATGAAGTCTTCACGTCCGAAAATCCATCCGGCAGATACTCCGGGGAAGAATCCCCAACGGTTGTCGCCCAACAGAGAAGAGTAACCATCGCGGCGGAAGACGAATGACAATAGGTATTTGTCCTTAAAATCATAATTTAAGCGTCCGAAGAATGACAGGATACGTTGCTTTTCGTGCCATGAATTGATAGTACGCTTGCCTTCGCCCTTATCGGTCAGTGACAGGTCAGGAAGGTCATCGGTAGGTGCGCCTTGACCTTTTGCCTCAAATCCGCGTTTGTACTTGTTGTAGTATTCCATACCCAACATCACTTCTACATGATGGTCGCGGAAGAAGGTTTCGTTATAGTTCAACACGGCATTGTAAGTTTGGCGGAAATCGCGGTCATAATAAGCTGTAGCCGATCTTGTGCGCACAAAGTTTCCGGGAGTATTTTCATAATCCTTTGTGAAGCTTTCCTGATATGTTTCAGAGTAATACCAGTTCATGTTGGCTGTTAATGACAGATTTTTTAGGAAATCAATCTTGAAGGATTGGCTCATTGTGAACTTATCGCTCTGATTATCATTCCACCATTGGTCGGGTTGATACATTTGATTACCGTCGGCGGTACCCGGACCTAGTTTCATGTTGCCTTCTTCATCCTCGAAAAGAACTGTAGGAGGAAGTGAGCGTACTCGTCCGAAATAGTTTAACTCTGAACCATTGGAACCGGGCATGTTCTTCCAGTTGGCACGGTTATAGTTCAGTGACGAAGTGGAAGTAAGCCAGTCTGCGATTTTATAACTGGCATTGGTAATGAATGAATAGCGTTCGTAGAATGTATTAACGGGAACACCTTCCTGACGGTTGTATCCCAAACCGGCGTAGTAGGTACCACGGTCATTACCACCGGACATATTGATGTTGTAGTCCTGTGAGAATGCGGGATCATTCAGGTTATATTTATCTACATCTGTATTCTTGTATAAAATTTCTTTGCCGGTAATAGGGTCTGTCACTGTCTGCCATCCTCTACCTAACAGATATTTGTTGTCCTCGTTTAAGAACTGAGTACTGTAAATATCCTGATCCAGATTGTTTCCGGTACCGAAAGGTTGCTTACCATTCAGGTAGTTTTCATAACCTGTCCAGTAAGTTTTAGTCTTTCCTTCTTTGTCTTGGAATAAGTGTCCGGCATCCCAGTGTGCTTTACGCATCGCTTTAATATATTCGCCTGCTTCCAAAAATTCATAGGGAGTGCGTGCATAGCTCAAACCTAATTTGGCCTTGAAATTAATTTCGCGGAAACCAGCTTTACCTCTTTTGGTGGTAATAAGGATTACACCGTTACTGGCACGTGCACCGTAAAGTGCAGTAGCACCGGCATCCTTTAATACATCCATAGACTCAATGTCTTCAGGGTTGATGTCACTCATAGAGTCTCTGAGCTGTCCGTCTACTATAACAAGTGGAGAACCGGTTCCATCCAAGTTGGTACCACCACGCAAAATAATGGTAGGAGTTGCACCGGGACTACCTGATGACTGGATAACCTTCAAGCCGGCTACGGCACCAGACAATGCTTGTGCAGGATTGGAGTGCATACCTACGTTCAAACTTTCCTGTTTTACTTTAGAAATTGAGTTCGTTACTTTGGTGCGCAATTGTTGACCACCATAACCGGTAACCACAACCTCTCCCAGCATTTCTGTATCGTCTTTTAATGTAACGTTTAGGGGCTGGCCATTCCATTTTACTTCTACCGTTTTATATCCAACGAAAGAAATCTGGATGATATCCCCTTTCTTCACGTTACTCAGAGAGAAGTCACCATCAATGCCGGTGATTGTTCCGTTCGTTGTACCTTTTACTACTACAGATGCACCAATAACGGTTTCACCTGTGGTGTCTTTCACAATACCGGTACAAGAGCCATTTTGTTGTGTGATTTTCACGTCGGTTATACCGGGTTCGGCAACCGCGTAAGCTGTTCCTGTAGAGACGCCCATTAAGAACAGCAACGTACTGACTGACTTTAGCCTTTTTAACATAGCTGTGATTTTTTTTATTAGTGTTTATTATAGCAAGAAATTATTTTCTAATTAAGTTCTTTTAGAACTCTGCAATAATTTGTATTTAGGTTTACGCTGCAAATATATTATATTATTTATTAATGCAAACATATTTAAGAAATTATTTTTAATATATACCCAATATTTTATCAATATTGAGCACATATCATCTCTAAATCTTATATAAATAATCTTATTCGGCTGTAGATAGATAAAATATTATCCACCGATATTCGCATAATTAGGTAGAATTATGGTAGATACAAAAGCCATATTACACCTATATATATACTCCATCAAATGGTATACAGGTCTTGTGGCAATGTTGCAGAGTTCTAAAAGAACTTAGTAAATGATTAAAATGTCGTGGCATGAGCTTCCTCTGGATAATGGGAAATTGGGAGATAAAGAGAGGGAGAGAGGTAGGCGCGTGTGGTCTATATATGAGGTTCCTTGAACCTGGAGAATGTAGAAGAATATAAATATAATGGAAGAAGTAAATGTGTCAAAACTCTCCTTTTATCGAAATCACCCTCGCTACAACTACTTGTGGCGAGGGTGACTTTTAGCTTATGAGGGTTTCGACCTCTTCTTATATATTATCTATAAGACTTTTCTAATATTTCCAGTATCTCATCGTCGGTTATGGGACGCGGATCAAGTGTGAACAAGCCTCCCATCGTGTCGCGTGCGTTCTGCAATATTCTAGGGAAATCATCGGGCCGGATGCCATACTCACTTAATTTTAAGTGGTTCACGCCACATTCTTTTTGCATTGTTATCAGTGCGTCGATGAAATCGGATGCACGATTACTCTTCTTTTCGGTCATCACTTCGGCCATCTTCATGTAACGTTTGGTGCAGTCGTGGCGGAAAGTTTCAAAGTAGGCTTCAGAAAGTGCTATCAGTCCGGCTCCGTGAGGAAGTTGCGGATAGTAGGCACTCATGGCATGTTCCAGCGAATGTTCGGAAGTGCAGCTGGAGGTGGATTCTACCATTCCGGCCAGTGTGCTTGCCCAGGCAACCTTGGCGCGTGCTTTCAGGTTTTGGCCGTCGGCTACGGCTACCGGCAAGTATTTGTATAATAAGCGGATAGCTTCCAATGCATATAGGTCACTGATAGGAGTCGCACAGTTGGCAATGAAACCTTCGGCAGCGTGGAAAAAAGCATCAAACCCTTGAAAGGCAGTAAGCTTGGGTGGGATGGATATCATTAATTCAGGGTCTACAATGGAAAGGGTAGGATAGGTGAGGGGAGAACCGAAACCTATTTTCTCTTGTGCTGTTTCATGGGTGATTACTGTCCACGGATCCATTTCGGTGCCCGTGCCCGCTGTTGTGGGAATGGCTATAATAGGTAGAGCCTTGCTGATGGGGCGTCCTTTACCTGTCCCTCCTGAAACGTAATCCCAATAATCACCGTCATTGCATGCCATTACAGCGATACTCTTGGCGGAGTCAATAGAACTTCCTCCTCCCAGTCCGACCACAAAGTCACATCTTTCTTCGCGACAGATGGCAGCTGCTTCCATTACATGTTCTTTGATTGGGTTGGGAAGTATTTTATCGTAAACTACCGTCTCTACATGATTCAATCTCAGTTGGGCGAGTACTTTTTGCAGATATCCATATTTTCGCATGGAAGTGCCCGCAGAAATAACAACCAATGCTTTCTTACCCGGTAATTTTTCACTTGATAACTTATTGATTTCCCCACAACCGAATATCAGTTTGGTAGGGATGTACAAACTAAATACAGGATTTGCTTTCATGTTCTTTCGTATTTAAAGTTTCACTGATAACAAATGTAGGAAAATAATAGTTTTGGTGTTTAAGTAAATTGTTAAATTTTACATACTGCCGGGTTTTACTCCTTTTCTTTATTCAGTTTGAGATAGATATGTTTGTAAACTCCCATTCACAGGACTTTGTCGAAGAGAGTGAATTCAAGTCCCTCTTTTTAATATCCAGTTTTTGGTAAGGGCTGTCAGAACGCTGATGATATTGTCTATAGTCTGTCATTCTGAACGTTAGTTAAGAATCTGTTAAGCGTTATTTTGTGTTTATGGATTCTTTTTTCGTTTCCTTGTCACAAATTCTTCGAAAAAGATATCCCGATTGTCTGTAACAGTTCCTTTGTAGGGGTATCTTCTACCTGGATGGTGGCATAGGCGATAGGGGTGGCGGATGCCTTGTCGGTCACTATGCCTCTGATGGTTTGTGTCAGATTCTGTGCTGTGATAGAAAGGCATAGACATGCCATAAACAGACTTAGTCTCGTAATTCTGCAACGAAACAATTAGCGTAAATAGAGATAACCCATATAAATTCGCTATATTTGCACGCTTACATGTGAGAAAAGAATGCTACTATGATTAATACATTAACTTCCTTACGGCTCTTTTTTGCGCTGATGGTTTTCGGGGCGCATTGTTATGTCGTTGATTCCATCTTTTCAACTCATTTCTATAAAGAGGGGTTTGTGGGCGTGAGTTTCTTCTTTATATTGAGCGGCTTTATTATCGCTTATAATTATCAGCAGAAGCTGGTGGAGCGGAAAGTGTCGAAACGTCAGTTTTGGGTGGCACGAATTGCCCGTATCTATCCATTGCATATAGCGACCTTATTGGGAGTGGCCGTGATAGGTAATCTGTTGCATCCGATGGGTTGGGGGGAAGGATTGAGGCATTTTATTCCTGCGCTGTTCCTTTTGCATCCTTTTGTTCCTCGGATGGATTACTTTTTTTATTTCGGTAGTCCTTCGTGGAGTTTGGGATGCGAACAGTTGTTTTATCTCTTGTTTCCGTTTTTGGCCCTGTTATTTTATAAAAAGCAGCGGTTGGTGGGAGTCTTGTTAGTTTGTGCCGTGGTGGTTCCTACGCTGATGTCACTGACGGATGAGGCGAATATCCGTGGTTATTGGTATGTGAATCCACTGGCCCGATTCCCTGATTTTCTGGTGGGTATGTTGCTTTATCGGGCTTATGGGTGGTGCCGTTCCAAACAGTTGTCTTTTTCTACAGCGTCATTGCTCGAAGTCGGGGCGGTATGTATCTTCCTGCTGTTCTATATGGTTTCGGAGGACTTGGTTCCCAAGGTATACCGTTATTCCTGTTATTATTGGATTCCGATTTCGTTGGTTCTGTTGGTATTCTCTTTGCAGAAAGGGTTCCTTTCCCGCATTCTATCCAATAAATATCTGGTTGTCGGCGGTGATATCAGTTACAGCTTTTATCTGATTCATTTGTGGGTTATACTGGCTTATGTGGAATTGGCGCAAACATACGATTGGCACATCAGCCTGTATATCAGTATCCCGCTTATCTTTGCAGTTACTATCGCATTGAGCCTGCTTTCTTATTATTATTTTGAGAAACCGGCCAACCGCTTGGTAAAACGAATTTTAAATAAATAACAATAACTATTTCATGGAAAAACAATTATCAGAAAAACTGCCGCGTATTGAGGTGGTAGATGCTTTGAGGGGATTTGCTGTGATGGCAATTCTTCTAGTACATAACTTGGAACATTTTATCTTTCCGGTTTATCCTACAGGAGACCCCGGATGGCTGAATATTCTGAATGACGGAGTCTTTAACATTACTTTTTCTTTGTTTGCCGGAAAAGCTTATGCTATTTTTGCTTTGCTGTTCGGGTTTACATTCTATATTCAGTCGGCCAACCAGCAACGGAAAGGGAAGGATTTTGGCTATCGCTTCCTTTGGCGTCTAGTCTTATTAGCCGTTTTTGCTACTGTTAATGCTGCTTTTTTTCCGGCAGGAGATGTCCTGTTGCTGTTTGTTGTAGTGGGTGTCGTATTGTTTGTGGTGCGCAAGTGGAGTGATTGTGCCATTTTGCTTACGGCTATCCTGTTCCTTTTGCAACCCGTAGAGTGGTATCATTATATAGTCAGTCTGTTCGACCCTTCGCATACGTTGCCCGATTTGGGAGTAGGACCGATGTATCAGGAAGTGGCAGCTTATACGAAAGAAGGAAACTTTGGAGAGTTTATATGGGGGAATATCACTTTGGGACAGAAAGCCAGCTTGTATTGGGCATTGGGGGCCGGTCGCTTTTGGCAGACTGCCGGCTTGTTTCTGATGGGACTGTATATCGGCCGTAAGCAGCTTTTTGTTTCTTCCGAAGCCAATACACGTTTTTGGGTGAAGGCACTCATTATCTCTGCCATCGCATTTGCTCCGTTGTTTCAGTTGAAAGAATTGGTGATGGCAAGTGGCAGTCCGCTTGTTCAGGGAACAGTAGGAACGGCTTTCGATATGTGGCAGAAGTTTGCATTCACGGTAGTGCTGGTTGCATCTTTTGTGTTGCTTTATCAAAAGGAAGGTTTCAAGAAGTTTGTGTCCAATCTTCGCTTTTATGGAAAAATGAGTTTGAGTAATTACATTGGGCAATCCATTGCCGGAGCTATCATTTATTTCCCATTCGGATTGTATCTCGCTCCTTATTGTGGCTATACGCTTAGTCTGATTATCGGGTTTGTACTCTTCTTCTTGCAAGTTTATTTCTGTAAATGGTGGTTGAAGAGTCACAAACAAGGACCGCTGGAAGGCATTTGGCATAAATGGACATGGTTGGGAGCAAACAAGTGATTTGTTGCAGAAAGTAAGACACGCATATCGAATAATGAAAAAATATTTACGTATGAAAAACCAAATTGCATTATTAGGCTTGTTGGCTTTATGTACTCACTCTCAGATGAGTGCGGCATCTCCTCAAAAAAGTATTTATCATAAAGGCTGGATTGACTTTAATAAGAATGGAGTGATGGATATTTATGAAAATCCCAAAGCTTCATTGGAAGATCGTGTGCAGGACTTGTTGAGTCAGATGACCCTTGATGAGAAAACTTGCCAGATGGCTACACTTTATGGTTCGGGACGCATCCTAAAAGACGCATTGCCTCAAGAAAGTTGGAAAAACGAAATATGGAAAGACGGTATTGGAAATATTGATGAAGAGCATAACGGTCTTGGCAAGTTCCGTTCAGAGTATGCTTTTCCTTATACCAAGCATGTAGATACAAAGCATACCATCCAGCGTTGGTTCATTGAAGAGACCCGTCTGGGCATTCCGGTTGATTTTACGAATGAAGGGATACGCGGACTGTGCCACGACCGTGCCACTTATTTCCCGGCCCAGTGTGGACAAGGTGCTACTTGGAATAAAGAACTGATTGCGCGTATTGCCGAAGTGGAGGCGCTGGAAGCCGATGCTTTGGGGTATACCAATATCTATTCTCCCATTTTGGATATTTCGCAAGACCCCCGCTGGGGACGCTGTGTGGAAACGTATGGTGAAGATCCCTATCTGGTGGGACAACTGGGTAAACAAATGGTAACTACCCTTCAAAAGCATAATTTGGTTGCCACTCCCAAGCATTTTGCCGTTTACAGTATTCCTGTGGGCGGACGTGACGGGCAGACACGTACCGATCCCCATGTGGCGCCGCGCGAAATGAGAACGCTTTATCTGGAGCCTTTCCGGGTGGCTTTTCAGGATGCGGGTGCTCTGGGTGTGATGAGCTCTTATAATGATTATGACGGTGAGCCGATTAGTGGAAGTTATCATTTCCTGACCGAAATTTTACGTCAGGAATGGGGATTCAAGGGCTATGTGGTTTCTGACAGTGAGGCAGTGGAGTTTGTTGCAGGCAAGCATAAGGTGGCTGATACATACGAAGACGGTATTGCGCAGTGTGTCAATGCCGGTCTGAATGTGCGTACTAATTTTACCGCTCCCGATGAGTTTGTAATTCCTTTGCGTAAAGCTATTGCCGATGGAAAGATTTCCTTTGATACGGTGGACAAGCGTGTGGCGGAAATTCTTCGTGTAAAGTTTTGGTTGGGGCTGTTCGACCATCCGTATCGCGGTGATGGAAAACTGGCCGAGAAGATTGTACATAGCAAAGAGCATCAGGCGGTGGCACTTGATGCAGCCCGTCAGTCATTGGTTCTGCTTAAGAATGAGAAAGAGATGCTGCCCTTGTCCAAGTCGATTCGGAAAGTGGCCGTTATCGGTCCGAATGCCGAAGAGAAAAAGCAGCTCATCTGCCGTTACGGACCCACCAATGCACCGATAAAGACTGTTTTTCAGGGAATAAAGGAAATGCTTCCCGATGCAGAGGTGGTTTATCGGAAAGGGTGTGACATTGTAGACCCGCATTTCCCGGAAAGTGAAATCCTTGATTTCCCGAAGACGGAAGAAGAAAGCAGGCTGATGGATGAGGCGGTTGCTGCCGCGCAAAATGCAGAAGTTGCCATTATGGTGCTGGGCGGTAATGAACTGACGGTAAGGGAAGACCGCTCGCGTACCAGCTTGGAACTGCCTGGCCGTCAGGAGGAGTTGCTGAAAGCTGTGATGGGCACAGGCACACCGGTAGTGCTGGTGTTACTTGACGGTCGCGCGGCAACCATTAATTATGCGGCGGCTACTGTTCCGGCGATATTACACGCCTGGTTTCCCGGCGAATTTTGCGGACAGGTAGTGGCTGAGGCTCTGTTTGGAGACTATAATCCGGGTGGAAGGCTGGCTGTGACTTTCCCGAAATCAGTAGGACAAATACCCTTTGCCTTTCCTTTCAAACCAGGCTCGGATGTTCCGGCAAGCACTTCGGTTTATGGTGCACTTTATCCTTTCGGATATGGTCTGAGCTATACTTCTTTTGTGTATAGTGATTTGCAAATAACTCCTAAGGAACAGGGGGTACAGGGCGAAGTGAATATAAGTTGCAAAGTGAAGAATGCGGGCAAGGTAAAAGGAGATGAAGTGGTACAACTTTATTTGCGTGACGAAGTGAGCAGTGTCACTACCTACACGAAAGTGCTGAGGGGCTTTGAACGTATCTCTTTGGAACCAGGAGAGGAAAAAATCGTTCGTTTTAAACTTTGTCCGCAGGATTTAGGGCTGTGGGATAAGAATATGAACTTCTGTGTAGAGCCGGGAAGTTTCAAAGTTATGGTTGGAGCTTCATCGGCGGATATCCGTTTGGAGGGAAACTTTGAGGTTATATAAACGTCATTGGGAAAGTCCCCTGCTGCTGCCTAATGAGGGTGTCAAAACTAAGTTAAACCAAAGAAGAACTTTGAACCTGCAACTTGGGCATCCTGAAAAGCAAGAGAAAGAGTCGTATCATTACTCGAAACAGAGTGCGATACGGCTCTTTTAAGTTTGGTAGTTACCATCTGTCACTTTCTCGGAAGGGTCATTTTTGTTTTGACCCTCAAAGGTATGAGTTTCATCGCGAAGTGGAAGCTGAAGAAACCGGTGGTAAATATTGGGTGAGAAAAACGGCAGATGTCATGGTGGCGGAGGAAGGATTCTTCCTTCCTCCTTTCATTGGCCGTGGAAACGCCCTGCTGGTAGGGGTTCCGGTAGTGAATGGACATCCTGTATTGTCGTTTCATCCTCCTTTCATTTGTAATATTTCTTCCGGATTTAATTTTTTCTATAACGCTTTCATTTACGGTAGGGGCGGACACATGGGTCCGCCCAATGGCTTAAAGTGAACTGTTCTCAGGCAGACACACGGGTCTGCCCCTACAGAAAACGGTAGTCTAAAAAGATGAGACACAAGGGAATTGCTGGAGGCAGATTGTGAAGGGACTCGGGAAGCACGGCTGAAGGGAGGGTGAGGGGATGTGTTGTCATTCTTAACCGACTGATTATGTGAGTGTTTTGATTAAAATGTAAGGATGAACGGAAAGAAGGATGACCGGCTTAATGAGGGGATGATGCAATCTGACCCTACATGAAAAACATACCGAGCTTTATTAAAAAGATGCCGAGGTTTTTAAAAAACATCAAGGTCTTTTTTAAAAACATCAAGGTCTTTTTTGCAGCATGGAAGTGTGTCAAAACTAAACCGGGCTATCCCATCGTCAACTGTAGGGGCAGGGTTCGCCTGCCCGAAGACACAAAGCAAACTGTTTTCGGGCGAGCAAACCTCTCCCCTACGCACGAAACGACAGCATTATCCACATTTTGCCCCCCCCCCCCCCCCCCCCCCC
>NZ_CAOOSE010000031.1:0-42234 GCF_948499155.1 uncultured Phocaeicola sp.
AGAAAATGTATTTATTACTTATTGGATTAATTGTGCTTGCAGCTCTTTTGATGTGTTTCGTTGTATTGATTCAGAATTCAAAAGGAGGTGGCTTGGCTTCTAGTTTTGCTTCTTCTAATCAGATTATGGGTGTTCGCAAGACTACGGATTTTATTGAGAAATTGACATGGGGATTGGCTGCTTTCATGGTGGCATGCAGTGTGCTTACTGCTTATTTCGTTCCTACAACTCATGCAGAATCTTCTGTAATCATGGAACAAGCTGTAAAAGAAGGCGCTACTAATCCGTTGAACGCACCTTCAGGCTTTGCTGCTCCTCAGACTGACGGCGCTGCAACAGAAACTGCTCCGGCTGATTCTGCACAGTAATTTTTTAGACAGTATTTTCCTTAATCATAAGGGTAAGCGGTTTGCTTCTTTCAGGAGGCAAACCGCTTTTTTTTAAACTCTTTTACCTTCATCGAATGATTTTAAAAAGATTATTGTATTTTTGCGAAAACGAATATATCCATACGCGGTATGGAGTATGTCTAAAAAATATCATATATGAAAAAAATCTATTCCCTTTCTCTCTTTTTATGCGTTTTATGCATAATGAGCGGATGCTCTAAAGAGGATGACAATGGCGGTGGTCAAGGCGGCGGTGACGGCAGGGTGACAACCGATGAAATTTATTATGCCAACCAGTTTGCTTATGATGCGCTGGATACCTATTATTTGTGGAAAGATGAAATAGCCGTAGGGATGCAGAAACTCGATCCGAATGTAAATGAAGATCCGATTGGCACCATAAAAGAGATACGGTTTAAGGAAAACAATAAGGAGGTGGACAAGTGGACGATGATGACGGACGATATGGCAAGTCTCGTGGATAATATGGATGGAGTTTCCACTACTTACGGATATAATCTGATGCTTGGAAAGTTTTCCGACTTAGACAGTTATTTCTTCATCGTGACGTTTGTCT
Source organism: uncultured Phocaeicola sp. (assembly GCF_948499155.1). Lineage (NCBI taxonomy): Bacteria > Pseudomonadati > Bacteroidota > Bacteroidia > Bacteroidales > Bacteroidaceae > Phocaeicola > uncultured Phocaeicola sp. The sequence continues at coordinate 967 of NZ_CAOOSE010000031.1, forward strand.
ATGAGAACAGCCCGGCCTACAAAGCAGGTATGAAGCGCGGGGATGTCATTATGCAGCTGAATGGAAAAGAGATTACGAAGGACAATTATCAGGAAGCTCTTTATAGTTCGAATATCACTCTGGGTATGGGTGAGCAGAAAGGCAATGGCATTGGGCTGAGCGGAACAAAAATAACGCTTGATGCCGTTAAAATGTACGAAAATCCGATACTTGTACATAAAACATTCGATGTCGGAGGCAAGAAGGTCGGCTATTTGGCATATAGCAGTTTCGATTTGGATTCGGCAGAGAAACTGGTGGAGATTTGTCGTCAGTTTAAAGAAGAAGGCATCAGTGAGCTTATTCTGGATTTGCGTTATAATGGCGGAGGTTATGTCTTTACGGAAAAGGTATTGGCATTTATGCTTGCACCGGAAGATGCGGTGAAGAGCAAGGCCGTATATGAAACGGAGATATGGAATAAGGACTTAATGGACTATTACAAGAAAAAGGGAGAAGACCTGAATACTTATTTCAGTACCATTGTCACCAATGGTTCCAAAACTATTAATGTAGAAGGGGCCAATGTGGGCATCACCAAGATTTACGGGCTTATCGGTTCGGGCACAGCATCGGCTTCCGAATCTATACTTATCGGATTAATGCCTTATATGACAGTGGAACTGATTGGAAGTCAGTCTCATGGCAAATATTGTACGGGAGCGTTGCTTGGTCCTGAAAATATTTATTCGAAGTTTCCGGAGGTCATCAAAAACTGGGGATTGTATGTAATGATTAACCGATATGCCGACAAGGATGGCAAGAACCCTTGCATGCCTGATGGCTTACAGCCGGATGTTGCGGTAGCAGACGCTCCGCTTGACGGTTGGCAGTTGGGTGATGAGAATGAAACTTTGTTGAAAGTTGCACTCGATAGGGCAGCAGGTAAGACAGACCGTTCCGTGTCTCGCAGCGCGTCTCTGCTTCCGTATGAATTGACTCTCATGAATGCTAATCCGTTGTTTGGTAAGCGTATAGACAATACTTTAATAGATAAGATAGAGAGAAAGTAGATACGGAAATGTAATCACGTAAGAGTTGTTTCTGAAATGACGTCTTCCGATAAGTATGAACTGGCTGTCGGATGCTTTTGTGGTTGTCGTTTCAGTCGGGTGGAATCCTCGTTTCACCCGGCTGAGACGAGGATTTCACCTGGGTGGCATGAGCGTTTCACCTGGGTGGCATGATAAAGACAAGGACGTGAAAATTGTTTTTGGACAGCTTGCTCAGTGCGGTTTGTCTTGTGGATTTTGTTTCGTTATCGCGGACGGTGTCTACTTCACCGGATTGTCGGGATGGAAAAGGGTCGGTTTATTATGCAGGGAGATGGTGTTTGCACTTTCTATGAGGAATGCACAGCTGCAGATATCATCGGGGTATTGAGGCTGGTTTATCGAGGTTCAGGACGTGTCATATCGGTTTCTTCTTTGCGTTGGCGTATCTTGAGCCGTTTATGGCGAAGCTTGGGAGTTTTCAGGAAAGTAGGTTTATGTATTTTTCATCGTATTCTGTTTTGATAAATATGCTTTTGTACTTATATTTGCTCCTAAAAGTTTTAATGCCCCAAATAATACAGAATTATGTTGAAACTCATATCATGGAATGTAAACGGTCTGCGTGCCTGTTACGATAAAGGTTTTGCCGATGCCTTTCGTCGGCTGGATGCTGATTTCTTCTGTCTGCAGGAGACAAAGATGCAGGAAGGACAGTTGGATGCTCAATTTGAAGGATACCACTCTTATTGGAACTATGCAGAGAAGAAAGGGTATTCGGGCACTGCTGTTTTTTCCCGTCTAAATCCTCTTTCGGTGACTTATGGGATAGGCATTGACGAGCACGATCACGAAGGACGTGTGATTACTCTTGAACTGGACTCCTTCTTTTTGGTGACGGTTTATACGCCTAATTCTCAGGATGGGTTGCGCCGATTGGAGTATCGCATGAAGTGGGAAGATGACTTCCGTGCGTATTTAAAGAAATTGGAGGAAAAGAAACCTGTCATCGTTTGTGGTGACCTCAATGTGGCACATCGTGAGATTGACCTGAAGAATCCGAAAACCAATCGTAAGAATGCCGGATTTACAGATGAAGAGCGTGCTAAATTTACTACTTTGCTGGAATCGGGATTTACGGATACGTTCCGTTATTTCTATCCGGAGCAGGAGGATATTTATTCATGGTGGTCTTATCGTTTCAAGGCGAGAGAGAAGAACGCGGGTTGGCGTATTGATTATTTTGTCACTTCCTCCTCATTGAATGATAAATTGAAGGGTGCGGCAATCCATACGGATATACTCGGTTCGGACCACTGTCCGGTGGAACTGACAATCGAACTGTAAATGCCTTGGCCGTAGGGAGCAATGCATTGTGCCCCTACGGTGATGTATTATCTATACTGTGCCGGTTGCATTGACGGCTATGAAATTTAGAACTTGCCTTAAGATGGGGGGCTATAATGTGAATCTTATTTATACATAGCTCGTCGTGTCCAGAAAAACACTTCAAAAAAGAGCTTTTAATTGTCGCACAAAATCTTTCATAACAATCGTAATTGGTAGAAAATCAGAGACTTATTTAGTCGCAAAACTCTCCTGATTTTATAGCTCGAAATGTATTCTTCTTCTATACCTTTGCTTCGGAAATTAAATAAAATACGATTATGAAAAACAAAGTAAAGGTATTGATGGGGGCTCTTCTAGCTTTATTGACGTTGGGAGCATGTCAATCGTTCTCTTCTAAAAAAGATGAGGTTTGGGTGGCGGATGTACGTTCAGCCATGACAAAAGACACTCCTTTCTCTATGAAGGAGGATGTAGTGGGAATAGAATATATTCCTTTGGAAACAACAGACTCTTGTCTAATCAGTAATGTGACCTATTTGGTGATGGATGATGATTTCATCTTTATTCAAAATGGGAAGACGGACCAGATTTTTAAATTTACCAGACAGGGAAAGTTTGTCTGTCAGATAGGCAGGATGGGGAACGGCCCCGGCGAATATGCTCCTTGGACGATAGAGAATATCTCGTTGGATGTGAATAAGAAAGAAGTCTTCTTGAACAGCAGGCGAATGCCGGCATTCGTTTATTCTTATGAGGGTGAGTTTTTGCGTACTGATACTACAACGGAAGAAGCTGTAGGAAATCGTTATGTATTGAATGACGGCTCGTCTGCATTGGCGGGAGCCCCGATTACTCCTATCTGGCAATCGCCTTGGCTGGTTGCCCTTAAAGATAAGGATAATCAGATGATGGCAGTCAAAGCGCCTTTCCCTGCCAGTGTTCCGGCAGATGCCTGTTATATGCAGGATATACAGTTTGTTCCTTTTCAAAACTCTGCCTTGGCTTATACGCTCTGTAATGATACTGTGTTTAGGGTGACGGAAACAGGTATTTTTCCCGCTTGCATTTATGATAAAAAGAATGGTGCCGACTATAATGAGAAGATTGCGAATATCAATGAAATGGCTAAAGACAATACAAACACATTATCTACTATAGAGTTGTTCACCTTTTTTGAAACTTCACGTTATTTCTATTTCCGGACTATTGTCTTGTCCAAGCCGGAGAAGTGCTTTTTCCAGCGTTTGGATAAGAACACCGGAGAATTCTTATCCCGGCCCGTCAAGCAAGATTTTATGGAGATGTCTTTCGGGTTTAGTGATGGCAATGTGATGGGAATGGAAAATGATTTGGATGGGGGAGTGCCTTTCTGTCCGAGCTATATTTATAAAGACAGAATCCGTGTGCAAGTCATTAATGCTGTGACGTTGGAGAAATTGAAAGACAAAGGATATCTGAAAGATAAACCCGCTGCCTTGCAGTTGGGTGTTGATGATAATCCGATGGTTATTGTATATACATTTAAAAATTAATTTGTGCTATGAAATTACTAAAGTATCTTTGTTTATTGCCTTTTATGGCTTCTTGCAGTTCGGAACAAACTCCTCAAGAGTTACTTTCGGTAGATTTGAGAAGCGGTATGGATCATCCGTCAATGCTTGCCTTGCAAGATGAGATAGAAAGTGTGGAATACATTCCGTTGGAAACAACGGCAGATCCGGCTTCTTTGCTAGACGGAGTGTCCGAATATGCCGTGACAAGTAATTATATCTATGTTTCTCCTGTTAAGGAACAGCGTATCGTGCAGTTTGACCGGAAGGGGCATTTTATCAAGACATTGATTCCCTTCGGACAGGGGCCGGGCGAATTTAGTGATTTCCTAGCAGGCATGCAGGCAGACGAAAAAAACAATCGTCTTTATTTGTTCTGTTCCAATAAGATTATGGTCTACACTTTGGATGGCGAGTTTGTTCAGAATTTGAATCATGACTACATGATTGCTTATCAGCGTATGGTGGGCAAGAATCGTTTTGCTTCGGTGGCCTTTCCTTACATGCCTTTCGAAAGTGGTAGTTACGGATTGGGAGTTTTTTCGGAAAAGGCAGATACTATTGTCATGAAGAATGACTTCTCGTCTCCTTTGGTACCCCGTGAAAAAGCCGGGTTCACCATTGCATTGGCAATGGCTTATTCTGATGTGGAAGAATCTGTCTTGTTTAAGAGTGGCTGCAATGATACCGTCTTTAGAGTGGCTGCGGATGACATTCTTCCGGCGTGCGTGTTAAGGACAGGTAACTCGGATAAGGAGGTGATACGTTCATTGGATGCTACCGATTTTACTTCGCTGAAGAAAAAGTTTGGCGAGGACCATGATATCTTTGTATTTGATATGTTTGAAACTCCTTCCAATTATTATTTCCGTTGCAAATATAATGCAGGACATTATGTGGCTTCTGTCCATAAGAAGACAGGGCAGGTATTGGCAGAGAAGTGTGTGCAGCCGGGAGATATCCGGGCATTGGGAGATGCTAATTTGCTTTACGGAATGCTCGGAACCAAGAGCTATCAGGATTTTCCGGTATGGGGACGTACGCAGGGTGATTGTCTGGTGCAACTGCTCACTGCCTATGAGTTGCATCTGTATAAAGAGAAGTGCAATATAACTGTTCCGTCTGAGTTGAAAGAGGTAAATGACGATAGTAACCCTGTTTTTATTGTATATAAATTGCGGAAAGCCTAAAAAGTGATATTTTTGTAATATGATAAAAATACGTCCATTCATATTGTTGTCTGCCTGGGTAGTCATTATTGGGTGTTTCAATGGAGCTTGCAGTAGGGAGAAACATACTCCTCAACTGTCATGGGGAAAGTATTATTTGTGGAATGCACCCGATTCGGCTCTTCAGGTATTGAAAACAATTCCCTCGCCGGAAAAACTTTCTAAAGAAGAATATAGTCTTTATGCCTTGCTCATGACACAAGCCATGCACAGGTGCGGACAGAAAATATCTTCTGATTCGTTGATTGACATCGCTGTGGAATATTATTCGTCTCATGGCACTTCCGATGAGAAGGCATCCGCATTTCTTTATAAAGGATATGTGCTGGAGAATCTGGGAAAGGATAATGCCGCCATATATGCTTATAAACAGGCGGAAGAGGCGGTGAAGTCTGCAAAAGATTTACGGATTCATTTTCTGGTGTATACGGCATTGGGACATATCAATGGGCGATATGCACATTACGAACAATCTGTTGGCTATTATAAAAAAGCATTGGATTTGAACCTGTCTGTCCCCTCATGGAAAGCCATGGGGGGCAGCTCGGCTTTTATTCCGCTTTATTTGGGGCAAGGTACGCCCCGGTATAATGAAGAGGTGAAATTGGTTCAGGATAAATTCTTTGATATAGTAAACCGGATGGATTTCAGCACTCAGGAAAAGATATACTATCGCTTGGCGCTGGTAGAAAAGGATAAGAAGAACTGGAATGAGGCTGTCTCTTTGCTGAAGCAGGCGCAGGAACGTACTTCTACGGCTGAGGCGCGGCGTGGATACGATATCGAACTGGCTGAAGTGTATAAAAAGTTGGGTAAAGATGCAACGGTGGACAGCCTGCGTGCTGAAGTTCTGAAATCTTCTCGTCCTAAGTTAAGAGCATCGGTATATAAAGATATGTACAGAGAGATGCAAACAAAGGGATTTGAGCGTGAAGCAGCCCTCTATATGCAGCATTATATTAATGAACTGGAGTTGCTGTTTACGTCGGAGAGCCGTGCTGAATTATTGGAGATAGAAAAGAAATATGATTATTCGGCAGTACTGAGACAGAGTAATGATTATCGCAGCCGCTGGACGATAACGATACTGATAACGATAGCTTCTGTTTGTACGTTGGCCTTATTGCTGTGGGGAAGCTGGAAGTTTTTCCGCCATCAAAAACTGGATATTCTGCGTAATTATAAAAAGGATGCTTCTAGTCTTCAGGAACAGATTGATGCGCTTCAGGAACGGATAGAAGAGAATCAGGGAGAAGCAAAGCATTTGCAGGAGCAGATGCAGGTGCTTGAGGCTGAGAAAAGAAATAAGGAATTGCGTATCCGCCAACTGGAAGTGACGTTTCGTTCGAAACACATTTCGCTCCCTGTTGAGACAGTGGAAGCCACTCAGACTTATTTGCAGATTGTATCAAAAAAGAATCCCCATTATAACCCTGCCGAAGACCGTGCCAAGTTGGAACATTGGTTGAATGTATCCCATAATCGGTGGGCGGAGCGTCTTGAAGCGTTTTATCCTTCGCTCACAAACAATGAAAAGGATATCTGTTTTCTGTTCGTACTGGGACTCGGATTTGATGATATTGCCGATTTGTTGGGCGTTCAATCTCGTTCGGTCGACCGTGTGGTTTATCGTATATGCAGAAAGATGGGGTTGGAACAAGGTAGCAAAGAAGAATTTGTGGCGCAAATCAATCGGATGGATGAATGTGCCACAAATAAATAGTTTATAAAGCCACCTCCATAGCCAGTACTTGTGATTCCTCATTGGCTTTAATGGTAATGCTTTCAGTATCCCACACACCGATACCGTCACGTCGGGTCAGGTTTTCGTCGGCTATATCTACATTTCCTTCTATGATGAAGAAATAGACGCCTGTATGCGGTTTGTGCAAATGATAGTCCACTTTATGGCCGGCACTCAGTGTCCCCATCGAAAACCAGGCATCTTGCAGCAAATGTGCCGGAGTATTTCCGTTAGGCGAGATGAAGGTCGCCAATTCATTGTGTTTCATCAATGGGAGGATATTGTAATTATGATATTCCGGTTCTGTTTCTTCTTTGTTGGGGATTATCCAAATTTGCAGCAATTCAAGTTCTTCCTCATTACTGCCGTTATATTCGCTATGATAGATACCTTTTCCTGTGCTCATCACTTGGATTTCTCCGGGGGTGATGACACTTTGATTCTCTACACTGTCTCCATGTTTCAGATAACCTTTTAGCGGGATGGAGACCACTTCCATATTTTTGTGGGGATGCATATCAAAACCTTCTCCCGGAGAAATCCAGTCGTCGTTTAATACCCGTAAGGCACCAAAATGAATTCGTCTTGGATTGTAATAGTTTGCAAAGCTAAATGTATGGTATGTCTTTAACCAGCCGTGGTTAAAATATCCTCTTGAGGTAGCTCTATCAATAATCGTTTTCATACTTATCCTTTCTTTGTTTATAAAGTTATTGATATGTATATAACAAAACCAGGCATTGAAAAGTTTTCATGATGGTCGGGCTGTCAGGGAGGGGAGAGGGGATAACAAAAAAAGAGATGAGTAAAACTCATCTCTTTTCTAAGAGCGGAAGACGGGGCTCAAACCCGCGACCCTCAGCTTGGAAGGCTAATGCTCTATCAACTGAGCTACTTCCGCAATTTTTTGTGGGCAAAGATGGATTCGAACCACCGAAGTCGAAAGACAGCAGATTTACAGTCTGCCCCATTTGGCCACTCTGGTATTTGCCCATTCGCTTATTAAGAACTCCTTAATTCTCTCATTGAGGAGGTTTGTTTCTCAATTGCGATGCAAAGGTACGACTTATTTTTGAATATGCAAATGATTGCAGAACTTTTTTTCAAAATTCCTGCAATTTTCGTTTAAAGTCGACCATTTTAATAGCTGTAATGGCTCCTTCATCTCCTTTATTACCCAATTTACCACCTGCACGATCTTCTGCTTGTTGCATGGTATTGGTTGTAATTAGTCCATAGATGACGGGTATGTCAGTTGTTGCATTCAGGTGAGCTATACCTTGAGTAGTGCCGGCACATACATAGTCGAAGTGAGGAGTATCTCCGCGCACAACGCAGCCTATTGCTATGACTGCATCTACTTTGCCGCTTTTAATCATTTGTGCGGAGCCATAGGTTAGTTCGAAACTTCCGGGGACTGTCTGCACCAGAATGTTTTCGTCTTTCGCTCCGTGTTTCTTTAAAGTATTGACAGCACCTTCCAAAAGAGGGCCGGTAATATTGCTGTTCCATTCGGATACTACGATACCAAAACGCATATTTTCTGCGTTGGGTACAGAATTAAAATCGTAGTCTGATAAATTATGATACGCTGTTGCCATAGTTTATATATATGAATTAATAAGGCACGGATTTCGCGGATTTCACGGTCTGTTCTAAAAAAAGAAACCGTGTGTGTCCGTGTAATCCGTGCCTATGATATGATTAAAAAGTATCCTTTTTCTTATTTGATAGATGCACGTTCAATATACTTATCAATATCCATTGACTGATAAGAATTGAAGTACTTGTTTTTAATCAAAGTGTAAGCATTCACAGCTTCGCTGTTCTTACCCAACTTTTCATAAATCTGTCCTGCCTGAATCAAATAGATAGGGCTCAATGCCTGACTGTCTGCTTTGTCGGCTGCCTTCATCAGAGTGGCGGCAGCTTTGTCCAATTGTCCTGCCTGAGCATAGCAGTTGCCCATTGTTCCGAGCAATGCCGGACTTACCAGTTGGTCGTCAGCGCTAAACTTATTCAGGTATTTCACAGCTTCTTCATATTTGCCTAATTGTGCATAGCACACACCTGCGTATGCATTTGCCAGATTACCGGCTGCTGTTCCGCTGAATTCGTCAGCTACTTTCAGAAAACCTTTGTAACCGATACTGTCACCGTTCAGTGCAGTTTCAAAATTGTCGGCTCCAAAATATTGTTCTCCTTTGAATAAAGCCGCTGAAGCTTTGATTTCATTCGGTTCAGAGATGAAATGCTTGTAACCCATGAAGCCCGCAATGATAATTACAACTGCTGCGATAGCTCCCAGAATTTTACTTTTGTACTTGATAATGAATGCTTCGGAGGTGCTTAAAGCCTCTTCCATATCCAAAGGATCTTGAGTGTGTTTTTTTTCTGCCATTTTTATATTTACTTTTTATTATTTTTCTGCTATAGTTTTCGGACAGCAAAAGTAGTTCATTTATATGTATTAATGAAATTTACAGGCATATTTTTTTAGGTTTTACCGTTTTTATCCCTAATTTTGTGGCTCAAATCAAACAGAAAGTCTATGATACTGAAGCGTATTTCGATATTGAATTATAAGAATCTGGAGCAGGTGGAACTGGATTTCTCACCTAAGATGAACTGTTTTATAGGTCAGAATGGGATGGGAAAGACGAATTTGCTGGATGCGGTTTATTATCTGTCTTTCTGTAAAAGTGCCACGAACCCTATTGATTCGCAGAATGTGATGCATAATCAGGATTTCTTTGTGATTCAGGGGTTTTATGCAACGGACGGAGGCGACCCGGAAGAGATTTATTGTGGTCTGAAGCGTCGGCAGAAAAAGCAGTTCAAGCGTAACAAGAAAGAATACACCCGATTGTCCGATCATATTGGTTTTATTCCTTTGGTAATGGTTTCGCCGGCGGATGCCGAGCTGATAGCCGGAGGGAGTGAGGAGCGACGCCGGTTTATGGATGTGGTGATTTCGCAATATGATAAAGAATATTTGGATGCTCTGATACGCTATAACAAAGCGTTGACTCAGCGTAATGCATTGTTGAAAGCTGAGGCAGAGCCTGATGAGGAACTGATTGCTGTATGGGAGGAGATGATGGCTGCTACCGGAGAGGTGGTGTATAAAAAACGCAGTGAATTTATAGCCGAATTCATTCCTACTTTTCAGTCGTTTTATTCTTATATATCTCAGGATAAGGAGAAGGTGAATTTATCGTATGAATCTCATGCCATACAGGGAAATTTGCAGGAAATTATCAAAGGCAGCCGACAGCGTGACCGTATTATGGGGTATTCGCTGAAGGGGATTCATAAAGATGACCTTATCATGCAGTTAGGAGATTTCCCAATAAAACGGGAAGGCTCTCAGGGGCAAAACAAGACTTATCTTATTGCTTTGAAGCTGGCACAATTCGATTTTCTGAAACGGACGGGCAGCAATACAACTCCTTTATTATTATTGGATGACATATTCGATAAACTGGATGCTTCGCGTGTGGAGCAGATTGTAAAACTGGTAGCGGGCGATAATTTCGGACAGATTTTTATAACAGATACCAATCGGGAGCATTTGGACAAGATACTGAAGAGCATCGAAGGAAAATATAAAGTGTTTGGAGTGGAAAATGGCAATGTTGCTGAACGGAAAGGAGAAACGGAATGAAGCGGAATGATGCGGAACAGATAGGGGATATGATTCGTAAGTTTTTCCGTCTGAATGGATTGGAATCTCCTTTGAATGAATATAGGCTGGTGCAGGCATGGAAAGATGTAGTTGGGCCTGCCATAGCCGGTTATACAAGTAACCTTTATATCAAGAATCAGATTCTTTATGTACACCTCACTTCTTCCGTGCTCCGTCAGGAGTTGATGATGGGAAGAGACCTGTTGGTGAAGAATTTGAACAATCAAGTAGGTGCGCAGGTCATTGTGAATATTATTTTCCGGTGATTATCGTTGAAGGGAAATCTTTCCTTTTTCCGTCCATACCTCGTGCATGGGCTTGTCAAATGATTCTGTCGGTATCTCGTCACTTACCTGAAAATCAAAACAAATACCCACATTATAAGAATGGAGTTGGGGAAGTAACCGGTCATAATATCCTTTCCCTCTGCCCAATCTGTTTCCGTGTCTGTCAAAAGAAACACCCGGAATGATGGCAAAATCAATTTGAGTGTAATTGGTAAAAGCTTCGCCTACTGGCTCTTCTATATGATAGGCTTCGCCGGTTTGCAGGCCTTGCGGACCTGTATAACGGCGAAGCTCCAGGATATCTCCTTTGACTACCGGCAGCAGGATGTCCTTCTGCCGGTACCATTTCTCTACAAAATCGTGTGTCTGCACTTCATCACCCAATGAGTAATAAAGCAATATTGTTTTTGCTGCAATGAAAAGTGGATGTTGTTCCAACTTGTTAAGCAAAGCAATGGAATTCGCTGTCAACTCTGTGGGGGTGTGACGGCTTTTTTCCTGTGCTATCTGCTTGCGCAGTTTCTTTTTTATTTCCTTCATCGCTGACTTTTGTTTCTACGGTTCCTTCGGGAGCCTTTGGAAAAGATTCTTCCTTTTCCAATACTTCCAATGCTTTAAGTACTGTTTTGTCGGTTTGGTTCAGGTATTGGATATAGGCTTCCATACCCAGCATATTATAAATAATATTACCGTATAGGTTCTTTTCGAATAATCTTTGTGATTTATACATCAGGATATTACGACGTTTCAATCCTTTACTTTCAGCAAAACGGGCGAATTGTTCCAATATATTCTGGCGCTTCAAGTATTGAAGCATACTTGCTTCCGTGTCATATTTCTGCAATTCTGCACGATGAGTGTCTGTGTATTGGAAAGAGAATTGAATGGTGAGACTTCTGCTTACCGCTGCTGTATAATAGGAAGTAACTCCTGTTGTGTCTTGCGGCACAAAAATATCGGGCATGATACCTCCTCCACCGTAGACCGGGCGGCCGTTGGCGGTGTAGTAAATGGTGCTATGGTCTTGCTTGATACTGTCTTGGGAGAAGAATTCACCGTGTTCGTAGCGTTTTACGAGATCCATCTCATAGTTCATATCGTTTCCTTTGACGTAAGGTTTCTGGATGCAACGGCCTGAAGGTGTATAATATCGTGCGATAGTGAGGCGGATAGCCGAACCGTCGCTGAAATCAATAGGTTGCTGTACCAGTCCTTTGCCAAAAGAACGGCGTCCGATGATGGTTCCGCGGTCATTGTCCTGAATGGCACCGGCAAAAATTTCACTGGCAGAGGCAGAGCCTTCGTCGGTAAGTACAATCAGTGGCATCTTTTGACTGCTTCCCGTTCCGTTGGAGTGATAGTTTTCACGAGGAGATTTGCGCCCTTGGGTGTAAACAATCAGGTTATTTTTGGGCAGGAACTCATTTACCATTTGAATAGCGGCTCCCATGTAGCCTCCGGTATTTCCGCGTAGGTCGATAATCACACCTTTGCAGTTGTCTTGATTTAGTTTTGCTAATGCAATCAGCAGTTCGGGATATGTTGTTTCTCCGAATTTATTGATTTTGATATAACCGAATTTCTCGTTCAGCATATAGGCGGCATCCACACTCTTGACAGGGATATCACCGCGAATAATGGTAAAATATAGCGGTTCTTTCTCTCCGGGGCGATAAACACCCAGTTTTACTTCGCTGCCTTTAGGCCCTTTTAGACGTTTCATCGATTCGTAGTTGGTTACAATCTTGCCTACAAAGGCTGTGTCGTTGACAGAAATGATACGGTCGCCTGCCATCAAGCCGACCTTTTCGGATGGACCGCCTTGAATGACGTTGTTGATATGAATTGTGTCTTGCTGGATGGTAAATTGAATACCGATGCCACTAAAGCTTCCTTTCAAGTCAGAATTTACAGCCTCCAAATCTTTGGCAGGTATGTAAGAAGAGTGGGGGTCGAGTTCCCCTAAAATCTGAGGCATTGCGTCTTCTACCAATTCATTCATCTTCACAGTGTCCACATATTGGTCGTCAATGATGCGCAACAAGGCGTTTAGTTTATTGGAAGAAGTGTTGATGATACCTAACCGATTGCCTGAAAAATGGTTAGCATAAAAAGTTCCAATCAATATTCCGGCTACGATGCTTACGGCGATGATAACCGGTATAAAACGGGATGTACGGTTTTTGCTCATATTTTTATTTACTATTATTCGTTGAGGTCGATATAAATTACTTCGATGTTGGCTCGCTTCAATAGTTCCAATCCGTCTTCCAATCGGTATTTTTCGGAGTAAACCACTCGTTTGATACCTGCCTGAATGATGAGTTTGGCACATTCAATGCAGGGAGAGGCGGTGACATACATGGTGGCTCCGTTGCTGCTGTTGTTGGAGCGTGCAATCTTGGTAATGGCGTTGGCTTCGGCATGCAGCACATAAGGCTTGGTGACTCCATTATCATCTTCGCACACATTTTCAAAACCTGACGGAGTACCATTGTATCCATCCGAAATAATCATTTTATCTTTTACGATTAATGCACCCACCCGCCGACGTGTGCAATAAGAGTTTTCTGCCCAGATGCCGGCCATGCGGATGTATCGTTTGTCGAGTTTCAGTTGTTTTTCGTCGTTAGTTTCCATGGTTATTAATGTCTGAGTTGGATAAAGCTTTTCTTATCTTCGGGAGCCAGTCTCAGAAAATTGCTGTCTCCTTTATAAAAGCGGGCATTTACCAATGCGTCCATAAACTTGTTGCTCAAGCTAGTGGAGTTACGTCGGTCTTCGATATGGATGCTCACGGAACGATCCTTTCCGTTTGCTTCCCAAATGCCTTCAAATGTGATATTTTGTGCCGAAGCCTTGAATGTATTGTCATTATTGAAGACAATGGTAAACTTCTGGATAACTTCCAGTGTGGCATTGTCATCTTTGGGCGTGAATTCGGGGGTGCCGGCATCGTCAATCCCTCCACCATAGAAATTGACCAGATTCCATGTGCCGCTTGCAAAAATATCTTCTATGTTATCTTCGTTATTGCAACTCCACAATAATGGGAGTGCTATCAATAGGTAAAGAATTGATTTCAGTTTCATTTATTTTCTCGTTTTTAGTTGATAATTCCGTTTCGTTTCAGCAGTGCCTCAATGCCGGGCTCTTTTCCGCGAAAGCGTTTATAGAGTGTCATGGGATGCTCGGTTCCTCCTTTAGACAATATGTTGCGGCGGAAAGAATCGGCTACTTCCCTATTAAAGATACCTTTTTCTTTAAACAGGGAGAAAGCGTCTGCATCCAGCACTTCTGCCCATTTGTAACTGTAATATCCGGCAGAATATCCTCCTGCCATGATGTGTGAGAACTGCACAGACATACACGCTTCGGCGACCGAAGGCAGGACTTGTGCTTTTTGCCATGCTTCCTTTTCGTATGTACGCACATCTCCGTCAAAAGGTTCTTTGCGGGTGTACCATGCCATATCCAGCAGTCCAAAACTTAATTGACGGAGGCAGGCGTATGCAACATTGAAATTCGATGCGTCCACTATTTTCTGAATAAGTTCTGCCGGAATTTGTTCACCGGTCTGGTAATGCTTGGCAAATGTATTGAGAAATTCTTTCTCGATGGCAAAGTTTTCCATAATTTGTGAAGGAAGTTCCACAAAATCCCAATAAACACTTGTACCGCTCAACGTGGCATAAGTGCTGTTGGCAAATATACCGTGCAGGGCATGGCCAAATTCATGCAGGAAAGTATTCACTTCCGAGAAAGTGAGTAGTGCAGGTTTTTCTGCCGATGGTTTGGAAAAGTTCATCGTAACGGAAATATGCGGGCGGCTGTCGACTCCGTTTTCTATCCATTGCTTTTTATAGCTGGTCATCCATGCCCCCGAACGTTTTCCGGCACGAGGATGAAAATCGGTGTAGAGTACGGCTAAAAAGCTGCCGTCTTCATCAAAAACTTCATAAGCATCTACATCCGGGTGGTAGACTGGAATTTCCTTGTTTTCTTTGAATGTGATACCATACAAGCGGGTAGCTAACCCGAATACGCCTTGTTTTACTTGACTGAGTTCAAAATAAGGGCGTAGTTCTTCTTCATTCAGCTTAAACTTCTCATTCTTCAGTTTTTCCGAATAATAGGCCCAGTCCCAGGGCATCAATTGGAAATCGTTGCCTTCCAGACGATGTGCCAGTTCTTCCACTTCTTTCACTTCCTGGTGTGCGGTGGGAGAGTAGGCTTCCAGCAGTTGATTCAACAATTGGTAAACGGATTCTTCCGTTTCTGCCATGCGCTTCTTCAGTACATAATCTGCGTAATTGGAATAGCCGAGGAGTTGTACCAATTCCATACGGATATTAACCAGTTGCTTGATTATTTCCATGTTATTGTACTCGTTGTCGTGAGTACATTGTGTGTTATAGGCCATGTAAAGCTGTTGTCGCAGTGTACGGTCTTTGCAGTATTTCATAAAAGGAACGAAGCTGGGTGCATCCAGAGTGATGATATTGCCTTCTTTTCCTTTTTCTTTAGCTGTTTGGGCATATGATTCGAGCATGCTTTCGGGTAAGCCTTCCAGTTGGCTTGTCGTCAGAGAAAGCTCATAATTGTTTGTTTCTTTTAACAGATTCTGCGAAAAGCGCAATGCGAGTACGCTTAATTCGGTATTGAGCCGACGGTATTTCTCCTTTGCTTCTCCTTGCAGGTTGGCTCCGCTTCTTACAAAGCCGTCATAGGTCTTTTGTAGCAGCATAGTGTCTTCTCCGTTCAAAGCCAATTGGTCTTTCCGGTCGTAAACAGCTTTGATGCGTGCAAAGAGTTTTTCGTTCAGACTGATACTGTTATTATGCTCTGCCAGTAAAGGCATCATTTTTTCTGCCAGTTCCTGCATTTCGTCGTTGGTTTCAGCGCTCAGCAGGTTGCCGAAGATAGTGGTTACTCTTTCGAGCAATGCTCCTGACCTTTCCAATGCCACAATCGTATTTTGGAAATCGGGATTTTCCACATTATTGACGATAGCGTCAATTTCTTCGTTCTGTTCTTTCATTCCCTCCCGGATAGCCGGTTCATAATGTTCTACTTTAATTAAGTGGAACGGGGTGGTATGATGAGGTGTATTATAGGGCTCTAAAAATGGGTTTCTTGTTTCTGTCATAACGTTATTATATTTGACTTACAAAATTGCTAAAAAAAAGTCTCATTCACCGCATTCTATCTACATATTTAACAAAGTATATTAAATGAGTGCCATATACTAACAAACTTATTGGCTGAAATCCTTTTGGGATAGGTGCAAAAAAATGATACCTATCAAAAAAAAGATGTGACAGGTATCAAATATGAATTGTTTGTATAAGGTTTTTCAGCCTTTACTCAGAGAGTTTCTCCATAGCAGGGATGAAGATTTCTTTTCTACTTAACTCCACCAAGCCTTTTTCCTGCATATCATTCAGTTCTTTTGAGACATTGATACGGGTTTCGTCAATCAAACCGGCCAAATCTTCCATTTTTATTTTCAACCGTTTTTCGCCGTCCGGTCTCATAGAACGTAATAAGATGAAGTTGATAATCTTTTCTTTGGGACTTCCTATGTGGCTGTTCCATAATTTGTCATAAGC
The DNA here is from genome assembly GCF_948499155.1 of uncultured Phocaeicola sp. Taxonomy (NCBI): domain Bacteria; kingdom Pseudomonadati; phylum Bacteroidota; class Bacteroidia; order Bacteroidales; family Bacteroidaceae; genus Phocaeicola; species uncultured Phocaeicola sp. Next base: position 17,458 of record NZ_CAOOSE010000031.1, read on the forward strand.
TACTTGGGCACGATTGCTCAATATGTTTAAGTAATTGAGGCGGAAAATATCATAGTTGTTCAATTCGGACAGAACAAATGCTTTGTCGATGCTGACTAAGTTCAAGTCTGTACGCGCTCTGTACGTGGCGGTATAGTTGGGATGCATGCCGAACAGAGAATAGGGCTCCAATACAAAAGGACTTCCAAATGTTTCGTGTAAAGAGTAGGATTTTTGCTCATCGACCATCTGAGAGGAGATTTCACCGTTTAACAGAAAGATAAGTTCAGTGCATGGTGTCCCTTGTTCTACAATAATCTCGTCTGCATTGTATTTTCGGAAATGCAATTTTACTTTGCCTAAGATGCTCGTAAAGTCGTTCTTACATAATCCTTGGAACAAAGGGAGTTGTAATAGTGTATCGTACATTGTAATTTCCATAAGTTCTAATCTTCGTTAAGTTATAGTTTAACACACAAAGGTAACGATAAAACGAGATTTATTATTTAGAGTTGCATCTTGTTTTATCTTTTTTATTGTTTCTTACAGTCTACTAATGTTTTAGAGCAAAAGCTTGTATGGTGCATAAAAAATAAATATATTTGCAGCCAAAAAAGGAGGTAAGTATGTTTGGTTCTTTTGACTTTCAGGAATTCTTAAGTGCATTTATCGTTCTTTTTGCTGTAATAGATATTATCGGTTCTATACCTATTATATTGAATTTAAAGCAGAAAGGAAGAAATGTGAATGCAAACAAGGCGACATTTATTTCATTCGCTTTGTTGCTTGGTTTTTTTTATGCCGGTGATATGATGTTGAAGCTGTTTCAAGTAGATATCGCTTCGTTTGCAGTGGCCGGTGCTTTTGTTATCTTTCTGATGTCATTGGAGATGATATTGGATATCGAAATATTCAAGAATCAGGGCCCTATCAAAGAGGCTACGCTGGTGCCGTTGGTATTTCCTTTGTTGGCCGGTGCCGGTGCTTTTACGACTTTGCTTTCGCTGCGTTCCGAATATGCTCCGGTTAACATTGTGATAGCGTTGGTGTTGAATATGGCATGGGTGTATGTGGTTTTAAAACTGACCGACCGTATAGAACGTTTCTTGGGAAAAGGCGGTATCTATGTGATTCGTAAATTTTTCGGTATTATTCTTTTGGCTATCTCTGCCCGACTTTTTACCGCTAATTTGACTCTCCTGATAGAGCAGTTCCAAAATTTGAAATAGAGTTAATTGTCTTATCACTGTATTTATTGTAAGAGGGCTGTGTCAAAACACCAAAGCAACTGTCATATTGTTGCGTTTTTCATTTTGACACAGTTTCTTGCAACAGTTATTTAGCGTGGACTATGTATTTTTTCATTCCTTCGGTGAAGAATATCTCATATTCGCCTTTTTCTCCTGAGCAGATGAAATATGCTTCTAATTCGGGATGTTTTGCACAGAAAGCTTTTGCGTCATCGAGTCCCATTACCATAAATGCAGTGGCATAGGCATCGGCTGTGGCACAATCACGGGCGATAACAGTGGAAGAAAGAATACTGTGTTGTACCGGATAACCTGTGCGGGGGTCGATGGTATGGGAGTATTTCTTTCCACCTTTATAATAGAAGTTGCGGTAATTACCTGATGTTGCCATTCCTACGTTGCTTATTTCAAGAATTGTCTGCAGCTCCTGATTGACAGACAGGGAATCATCTATTGGTTTGTTGATTCCTATTCTCCATGCGTTCATTTTAGGATTCTTTCCGTTCACAATAACCTCTCCGCCAATGTCAATCATATAGTTTTTAATACCTTTACTGTTGAACAGCCGTGCCACTACATCCACTCCGAAACCTTTGGCAATAGCACTGCAGTCCAGCATTATACGCTCATCGGCCTTTATTATTTTTTCATTGTTCTGTAACTCTATCTTTTGGTAGCCGATAAGCTGCTTAAGGCTATCCACGGTCAGTGAGTCTAAAGAGATGGACTTCTTAAATCCAAATCCCCAAGCATTAGTCAAGGGAGCCACTGTTATGTCAAATGCTCCATCGGTTTCTTCGGATACTTTATGAGCCAGATTAAATACATGGGTGAATAGTGTGTCAAGAACCACCTCTTCATTATGGTTGATGTGGCTAATGACCGAATTGGGGTTGAAAGGAGACAAGGAATTATCTACTTTTTTCAATTCAGCTTCGATTTCTTTCTTTAAATCTTTGTCACTTTGGTAGGTGATTTTATAGACTGTGCCGAAAATAAATCCTTCGTCTGTGCGGAAAGGAGGTTGCTTTTTCAGAATAACAACCGTTCCCACAATCAGCACCACAAGGAAAGGTAACTGCCAGATTAGTTTCTTCTTATTCATAATATTATAGTTAGTTGAAATAAAGATGTTCTATTAAGATTTTTATGCCGATGGCTATCAGGATTAAGCCTCCCCATAACTCCATCCGAAGGTTAAACCGCTTTCCACAGAACACACCTATCAGATTGCCTGTCAAAGACAGGACGAAGGAGGCAAAGCCGATAATTGCTATTGGAGAAAGAATAGACATGAACGAATTCATGCCTACGAAAGCAAAAGAGATGCCGACAGCCAGTGCATCGATGCTGGTAGCTACGGCTAATGCCAGTACCACTCTCAGACGGGTGGGGTCAAAACAACATTTATCGTCGTTGCTGAACCCTTCTTTTATCATTCGTCCTCCTAGAAAAGCCAAAAGCCCGAAAGCTATCCAGTGGTCATAGTCTTTTATTAAATGGCTGAACCGGCTGGCGCAGAACCATCCTATAAGAGGCATAACGGCCTGAAAAAGTCCGAAAAAGAATGCCATTACAAAAAAAGTGCGCCGGCAGATGCGACGCATGATGATTCCGCTTGTTATGGACACTGTGAAACAATCCATAGCAAGACTGATTGCCAAAAGCCAAATCTCTAGTGCGTTCATTCACTAAAAAGGTAATTTATAGATTAAACTGTATGTTCCGATAGCAAAATGGTTGGCTTTATTTTTGCCGAATCCGGGGATGTACCAGGGTTCTGTGTTTTCTGTCTTCTTCATGCTGGTGCGTACTCGGTAGCGCACAGAAAGTCCCATATAGAAATTCTTATATACTTTGGTCGTAAGTCCTCCTACCAGTTCTACCCAGCCGACATTGCTTTTCACCCCATTGTAGGTAAACGGGACGGTGATGTTTCCCCAAGTTGGGTCGACCATTGCCGGACCATCCACATCGTATGTGAAAGAGGTGAAGCCATAGCGTATGCCTCCGTATGCGTAGCCGGGAAGATGAGGCTTTTTAAAAAGAATGTTGTAATTCATACCGATACGAAAATAAGGTGCTGAAGCCTTATAATGAATATTGGTTTCGTCATCGGTCGTGTCTGTATGGCCGTAGCCGATTTCCACGATAGGGATAAAGCGGTTTTTTAAGTTTACTTCCACACTCACCTCGGCACTGGTAAAGTCACTGCCGAATATTTTACTCCCCAGACCAAATACGTCCAAGCCGACATATGTACCCTGATACAGAGGTACGGTGGCTTTTTCTTCTGTTATCGCCATCTTCTTCTCTTGGGCTGTCGAGCGTAAGGGGTATACCAGCAAGCTACTCCCTAATAGTATAGTATATATTAAAGTTCTTCTTTTCTTCATTGTTGATATCCGGGTTTACAATCACTACAGAATCCAGTGAGTTTGTTGTATAATTGATATTTTCCACCTGATAGAACATCATGGCGCCGCATTCTATATCGCTGATAAAAGGAATGCTACGATGTGTTATTTCAATCACATCTTTCAGCTTTTCATTATAATGTATCGTATAGGTGGTTTTTGATGTATAACTGAGTGGGAGGCTGAAACTGCTCAAGTCACTTTCTTTGTTGTAGAGGGTATCTGTCAGGACAGAGTCTTTCACAACTTTGTCTGTTATGGTTCCGTCCGGCAATGTGTCTTTTACCGTTACGTCGGCCACGGTCGTACCTGTAATGGTGACTTCTGAAGTCAGTTTGACAGGCGAATGGCTGTCACTGCTCAGCAAGTCGAAATGCGCAAGGGATGTTGTACTCAGGGGACAATCGCTTTCACTGCACCCCTGCCAGAAGTATCCTGATGCGGTCAGGAGCAATAATATGATAATTGGTAACTTCTTCATTCTCAAAACTCTTCTTCTATTTTATAGTTGTTGCGTTCGGGAGCGTTGCGTGCTATCAGTTCACCGATGAATCCGGCAAGGAATAATTGTGTGCCCAGTATCATTAACGTCAAAGCCAGATAAAAATAGGGTGAATCCGTTATCAGGGTATAAGGCAGGCCGTTTGTGAGGTTGTATAGTTTATGTGCGCCGATGATAACCACAGAGATAAACCCGAAGATAAACATCAGTGAGCCTAAAAAGCCGAACATGTGCATCGGTTTGACACCGAACTTGGACAGGAACCACAAGGTGATTAAATCAAGATATCCGTTGAAGAAACGGTTCAGACCGCCAAATTTGGTTTTTCCGAATTTACGTGCCTGATGGTGGACTACTTTTTCTCCGATTTTAGAGAAACCGGCATTTTTTGCCAAATAGGGGATATAGCGGTGCATTTCACCGTATACTTCGATGTTCTTGATTACATCCCGGCGATAGGCTTTGAGCCCGCAGTTGAAGTCATGCAGGTTGCTGATGCCGGATACGGCACGTGCTGTAGCGTTGAAAAGTTTGGTGGGGATGGTCTTTGACAAGGGATCGTAGCGTTTTTGCTTGTAGCCCGAGACCAAATCATATCCTTCCTTGGTAATCATTCTGTATAGTTCGGGAATTTCGTCCGGGCTGTCTTGTAAATCGGCATCCATTGTGATGACCACATTGCCCTGTGCCTTCTCGAAGCCGCAATAGAGTGCAGGAGATTTGCCGTAATTACGGCGGAATTTGATTCCTTTCACTTTATCCGATTGGGCACGGAGATTTTCTATCACCTCCCAAGAACGGTCTGTGCTGCCGTCATTTACAAATATTACTTCATAGCTGAAATGGTTGGCGTCCATCACGCGTTGAATCCACGCAAAGAGTTCCGGCAACGATTCCTCTTCATTATATAACGGAATAACTACAGATATATCCATGTTTTATAGTTTTTTCGGTTTACGCATAATCAGCAATGCCGTAGGGATTGCTATCAGCATGCCGTAAAATATATTATTTGATATCAATTGGAAAGTGATTTGCAATGGAGACAGTGCCGCCACCATATCAAAGGCTTCCTGCAATTGGTCAATAGAAGGCAATAGCTCTGTCTGGGCCGTTGTCTTGAATTGGTTAATCATATTCTGATAGAATTCAAAAACAAAACCGCCATCGATGAAACGGAAATAGATGTAATGGACTACTGCTACAAATAGGGACGCAAACATATACATGAATATCGTAAACAACAAGGCCTTCCCAAAGCTGATAGCATTGTTGCAATAACGGTTTCTGTATTTTTTTGCAAAAATATACCCCAAAAGAGGGACGCCTAATGTAAGGACAATAAACAGGAGTAATAGGAAAGGTATTCTCAATCCTAAAGGAAAAAGCATGAACTTAAAGGACCAAAGCAGTCCCATGCCCGTGCCATAGCGCATTGCGCATTCTTGAAGAGTCGGTTTACGTTCAGTCATTATTAATAAGTGCACAAAATTAATAAGTGCACAAAAGTACGGCTTTTATTAGGAATACATGCTATATTTAGGGGTGAAAAATGTATTTTTTCTGCTAAAATCAAAAAAAAGTGCATGAGAGTATTGTAGTTTTAAAAAATATATCTACCTTTGCACTCGCAAAACAAAAATGGGTAAGTCCTATACGGCCAGCTCCTGATGAATCCTCCAGGGCTTGATCGCAGCAAAGGTAGTTGGTTGTAGCGGCGCGATATAGTAAGCTTACCCACCCCCGCCTCTTTAGCTCAGTTGGCCAGAGCACGTGATTTGTAATCTCGGGGTCGTTGGTTCGAATCCGACAAGAGGCTCAGAAAGACAAAAGGAATGGAGCAGGTCTTCATTCCTTTTTCTATTTATATATTATCCAGCTAATTTTTTCTTCATGAAGGAAACAAATATTGCGACTGCATCTTTACCGCAGCAATGTCGCCCGGCCGTAAAAGAACTTTTAAAGGAAATATATGGTTATACCGATTTCCGTGATTTTGAAGTCTATAATGATTTGTCTTCCGGCAAAGGTAAATTGAAAATCTCCCAAGGACAGTTGATAGAAGAGGTTATTGAAGAGTCTGAAAAATCAATGAAGACAGACGACTCTGTTTACAATTTATTGTTGACGGCGCCCACGGGAGCCGGTAAATCTTTACTGTTCCAGCTTCCAGCCATTTATCTGGGGCAAGCCTATCAGTTGCTTACGATAGTGATTTCTCCGCTGAAGGCTTTGATTGTCGATCAAGTGGAAAATTTGCGTGATTTGGGATATGAAAGAGTATCTTATGCATCTTCCGATCTTTCGCCGGAAGAAAAGAATGAGGCATACCGTCAGGTCCGCGAGGGGGAGACTGATTTATTTTATCTTTCTCCTGAGTTATTATTGGCTTATGACATTAAACATTTTATAGGTGACCGGCGGATTGGGTTGATTGTGGTGGATGAGGCGCATACGGTAACTACATGGGGTAAGGAATTCCGTGTGGATTACTGGTTTTTGGGACGTTATCTGGAGAATCTGAAAAAGAATCAAGGATATACTTTCCCGGTTTTTGCACTGACTGCAACTGCCGTCTGGAATCCTCGCGGGGGGAATGATATGGTTTTTGAAACCATCCGTTCCTTGCGCATCGACCCCTGCAGACTGTTTGTGGGAACGGTGAAGCGCGAAAATATCGGCTTTGATATTCGCTTGCTTACTATCGGGGAAGACGAAAATTATGATAGGGCAAAACAACGTGTCATTATCGGACGTACCGATGATTTTTTGGAAGAACATAAAACCATCATGTATTATCCTTTTGCCGGTAGTATAGATACCCGACTTAAAATGTGGGTGCGGTCTACCAACTGGCGATTGGTTTCTTCTTACTACGGAAAGAAGGACAAGGCTCAGAAGGCAGCGATTGTCGAGGCCTTTAAGGAAGGTGACAAACGCATGATTATTGCGACAAAAGCATTCGGTATGGGTATTGATATTAGCGATATTGACCGGGTGTATCATGTGGCTCCTTCGAGTACATTTGTCGACTATATCCAGGAGATAGGACGTGCGGCGCGTGACAAGAAGATTAAAGGCGTTGCGGCTACCGACTTTCACGAACGGGATTTCTATTTTATGAAGCGTTTACATTCTGCCGGAGCCATCACACAGAATCAGTTGGGGATGATTTTGAAGAAGCTTTGGGAAATCTATTTAATGAAGGGAAAAAACCGGGAGATGCAAGTGTCCTTGTCGGACTTTGAGTTTGCAGTGAAACTGCCTCGCAAGCAGAACAAGTTGGAGTACGAATCGGATTTGGGGCAAGTGATAAAAACAGCCTTGTTATGGATAGAGGAAGATTTATCCAGCCGTTTTGGAGGACATCCTGTTGAGATAAACTCCCGGACGCTTTTTACAGATGGATATGTACAGGAAAAGACGGGGGATGTTGCTTTCAAGGAAACGTACAAAAAGTTTATGACTCCCGTTGTCGGTGCGGAAGGTATTTATAAGGTATCTTTTGAAGCATTGTGGGAGAGTTGTTTCTCGGAGATGGGTTATCGGGAGTTCAAACGCGATTTATATAATGGCAATTTGTTTGAGGGCGTCCGTGCGGCGGCTGTCGGCAAACATGAAGTGTTGTTGAAAGAAGATGCGGGAGATATAAGTACAAAACTGGCCGGTCTGTTGAAACGCTTGAAAGACTTACTGACTGTCAGCCTATATGGTAATAAGGGTAAGTTTGAAGAAGATGATTTGCGCAGTATCTTTGCCGAATACGATATGGATGTTCCTTCGGCCAAACGTTTCCTTTCCTCTTTGTTGGAATCGAGAGTGGAGGAGGGAAGAAGTGTCAGTTATATCAGCAGTACAAAGAAAAAGGATGAAGACAAGTTGATTTTTACTGTTACCCGAGGTTTTGATTTATTGCTTTCACGCTATCAGAAGCTCTGTTCTCAGCGTATTACAGGAGTGAAAGGAGATTTGTTGTTGTTCTACATCACGCCTTTTTCAGACCTTAATATGCTTCTCAATCTTTTGTCAATGCTCAATGTGGTCGATTTTACTGTCGAAGGTGGTGTGCCTTCGGTAGAGGTAACTGTCAATATGCCCGAAGTGATAGAAAGAGAAGTGGCATCGGGAGCCTATAAAAACTTCGTGCTTGAGAACAATGAAAAGATATTCCTTGAGCAGATTGAGCTGTTCCAATTGTTTTTCGGTAATACTTCCTTGGATGATGAGCGCAGATGGGAGTTTATAGAAGACTATTTCACGGGAATGAGTGTGGATGAGATGAAGAAGAAATATAGTCCCTTGGGATAGGACTAAAAGGTAGTGTGTCAAAGCTAAACCGGGCTATCCCATCGTCAGCTGTAGGGGCAGGGTTTGCCTGTCCGAAGACACAAAGCAAACTGTTTTCGGGCGAGCGAACCTCGCCCCTACGAACGAAACGACAGCATTATCCACGTTTTGACACACTTCCGAAATGATATGTCAGGCGGTGACTTTACATGCCTTCTTATACTTTGAAGTCATGTGCAATCTTTTTATATCCGTAAACGGCACGGTTTCCCAATTCTTCTTCTATGCGGAGCAGCTGGTTGTATTTTGCCATACGGTCACTACGGCTTAATGAACCGGTCTTGATTTGTCCGCTGTTGGTTGCTACCGCGATGTCGGCAATAGTCGCATCTTCCGTCTCACCCGAACGGTGGCTGGTGACAGTGGTGTAACCATTGCGTTGAGCCATTTCGATGGCATCCAACGTTTCGGTCAGCGAACCGATTTGGTTTACTTTAATCAGGATAGAATTGGCACAACCTTCGCTGATTCCTTTCTCCAGGAACTTCACATTCGTTACGAACAGGTCGTCACCTACCAATTGACAGCGATTTCCGAGGCGTTCGGTCAGCATACGCCAGCCTTCCCAGTCATTCTCTGCCATGCCGTCCTCGATGGAATCGATAGGATAATCCCAGCACAGTTTCTCCAGATACGCCACCTGTTCCGATGCGGTACGCTTTTCACCTTTTGCTCCTTCAAATTTCGTATAATCATAGATGCCGTCATGGTAGAACTCTGATGAAGCGCAGTCCAAACCGATAGTGATGTGTTTGAAAGGTTCATAACCGGCAGCTTCGATGGCTGCCAAAATGCAATTCAATGCATCTTCAGTTCCATCCAGAACAGGAGCGAATCCTCCCTCGTCACCTACAGCAGTGCTCAGCCCGCGTTTCTTTAATACGGTTTTCAGCGCGTGAAACACTTCTGCTCCCATGCGCAATGCCTCGTGAAATGACTTGGCACCGACAGGACGAATCATAAATTCCTGAAAAGCGATGGGAGAATCGGAATGCGAACCTCCGTTGATGATATTCATCATGGGCACGGGCAGTACATAAGTGTTTGTTCCTCCTATATATCTATATAAAGGTATGTCCAGATAATTTGCCGCTGCCTTTGCCACAGCCAGTGATACGCCCAGAATGGCATTGGCTCCGAGTTTGGATTTAGTGGGGGTACCGTCTAAAGCCAACATAGCCATGTCAATGCCGCGTTGGTCTAGTGACTCCATACCGGTCAATGCCGGAGCTATGATATTATTGATGTTGTCTACAGCTTTTAAAACTCCCTTTCCTCCGTAACGGGTCTTGTCTCCGTCGCGTAATTCCAGAGCCTCATGTTCACCGGTGGATGCACCCGACGGAACAGATGCGCGTCCCATAATACCGGATTCTAATGTCACGTCTACTTCCACAGTGGGGTTACCACGTGAGTCAAGAATCTCTCTTCCTTTAATCTTTGCTATTTTCATATTGATTCTAAAATTTAATTGGATGGTTTTATGTAATAACAAAGAAGGAAAGGATTTTGTTCTATTCACTCATCCAAACTCCGAGCATGACTCCGAAAATTCCCAGAACCACGCTACCAATCACATAAGCAAAGAAGGTCGGGTAAAAACCTGATTTTAATAATTGAAGGCTTTCATTGCCGAAAGTAGAGAAAGTGGTGAACCCGCCGCAAAGTCCGATGGTGAGCAACAGGCGTAACTCATTGGTGACATGGATGCGTGAGGCGAGCGTATAAAAAACGCCTATCAGTATGCACCCCAGAAAGTTGACGGCAAAAGTCCCCCATGGGAAAGCCGTCCCTGTCTGGCGGTGAATGGCAATGGTCAGTAAGTAACGAAGTACGCTTCCTGTTCCTCCTCCGATAAAGATATATAATAATGATTTCATAACTGCTACATTTTGATGCAAAAATAGCAAGGATTATTCATTCGAAGAGAAATTTTCTCAGTAATTATGGAAAGTTTTTCTTATCGGCTTAGAATAAGGGCTTTGGGATAGATGCCCAATTGTGAGGTAATGATTTAGCAACAATGCTTTTATTTAATGGTATATCACTGTCTCTCAAAAAATATAAATCCATCTTATGGAAATAGGTAATGGATTTGTAACGTGCTATCTTCTTCATCTTGCATCAAATGGAAGTGGTATGATTAGCTGATTGCAAAGGTACGAAAATTTCTTTAAGATTAGATTTTTATAAGATTGGGGGATACAAGATTTGTATAGTCACCATTCATCACAGCGCCATTGGAAAATGTTGTACCACTATGAACCTTTATCCCATGCTGGGCATGTATGTGCCCGAAAAGATGCAAACGGGGTGCAACTACCGATATACGAGAAAGTAATTTTTCCGACCCATAATTGATGCTGTCATCAAAATCCAAAAAACCAAATGGAGGTGTATGTGTAATTAGCACATCGGTGTCGATTGAAATTCGTGAGTGGTTTAGGCTTTGCTGTTCTGTAATGCAATCACCCACAAACATCGGAATTCCATAAAATCTGATACCGTACAGTTCAATACCGGAGTTACACAAATAGTGGACATTGGCATCCAATTCATCTATACTTGCTCCATACAGACATTCATCATGATTGCCACAGATAAAAATCTTGTGCGGATAATCAAGGTCACAAAACCAATTCAAAAAATCGATAGCTTCTTGTTTGCTTCCATTCATAGTGAAATCGCCCGAATGAATAGCTATATCAGCTTCAGGAAAATCAGTCTGCCGCCTATGGCAACCATGAGTATCAGAAAGATGTAGTATTTTCATTTTTTTATTATCCGCCCGCAAAGGTAATATACAGGTGTGTCAATTATTGTAACAACATGAGAAAAACTCAGTGTTGTATCACAAATTGGGACAGCTATCATCTAATTTTGCAGGAAATTAACCAAGTAAAGATAGAAAATTATGAAATGTATTGGAAGAAATGGTTTTAATTGTACTCAAAAATCAAGTGTAAAATCAGGGTTTACAGAATTGGATAAAATAACCGGTGGCTGGAATAATGGCGATTTGATTGTTGTTGGTGGTCGTCCTGCTATGGGGAAAACCGCTTTTGGGATGTCTATGCTCAGAAACATCTCCATTAGAAACAGGATACCTACCGCTTTTTTTTCTCTTGAATATTCCACCAAACAACTTATCGACAGATTCTGCAATATACTAAGTCGAGTTGAATGTGGTAAAACATACGATTATCAAGAGGGTGACGCTTCCGCTTTAAGCAAAGAAGAACTATTGCAGATTGAAGATGCTAAAAAACAAATAGATGTAGCACCTATCTACTTTGACGGCACACCTGCATTGACCATGCAAGAGTTATATAAAAAGACAATCCGTCTGATAAGCGATTTTCAAGTGAAACTGATTGTTGTTGATTATCTTCAGCTGATGAGTGGCTCTGGGTTATCATACTCAAACAGACAAGAAGCAGCAGCTTGTATTGTACGTGGCTTAAAAACATTGGCTAAAAATTTGAATGTCCCTATTGTAGCGTTCAGTCAATTAAATCGTGGTATTGAAAATCGTGGGGATATCAATGAAAAACGGCCACAGTTGAATGATTTTGGTGAATTCCAAACTATTGAACAGGATGCAGATGTGGTCTGCTTTATCCATCGTCCTGAATACTATCGCATTTATACCGATGAAAATGGCAATGACTTACGTGGCATTGCTGAAATTATTGTTGCCAAGAATAGAAATGGAAAAACAGGAGACATCCGCTTGAGATTTGATTGTGGATGTAGAGGTTTTGAAGCTCTATACGAATAAGCGGTCTTCATGAATACTACTATCAATATATAATAATTCGGTTATGAAAACAATAGAAGGGTATGATGTGAAAATTTTCACAGATAATATCGACCAGAAAGCATTGGAGCGATGGGACGCAAATCTGAATTTCAAGAAGTTATAAAGAAAATGCGTAAGGAACAACTGAAGGCAGAGCCTTCTATTCCTGCCGAGCTTTGCTATGTGGAGGGAGAAGTTCGTGAACAATATCTTCACGATATGCGTATCTGCCAACAACGGGCAGTTCTCAACCGCAAACTCATATCAATACTGTTACTCAAATTCTTCCCGGATATAAAGTTTGAAAATGAGTTTGAATCAGTCCACAATTACATATCGGATGATAATGTCATACGGAAAGGTGCTATTTCTGCCGCCAAAGACGAGCAGTGCATCATCCCACTCAATATGCGCGACGGTTCACTGTTGTGCATAGGTAAGGGCAACACCGATTGGAATCGTTCCGCCCCACACGGTGCGGGACGTATATTGAGCCGCAGTCAGGCATACGAAGTCATTTCTATGGAAGATTTCAAAACGTCTATGCATGGGATTTATTCCGAAAGCATTGTAGATTCCACTCGCGATGAATCTCCAATGGTTTACAAACCGGCTTCGGAAATTATCAACAATATTAGCGAAACTGTGATTATTGCCAATATTATTCGTCCTATTTTCAATTTCAAAGCGATGTGATAAAAAGCAACAACCAGATAGTCGTGATGATTTTATTGGATGTATCATTATATGTTATAAGTTTTTGTTAACTTTGTATTGGTTAATATATTACGACAATGATTCAACTGCAAAAATACACTTGGCTGATAGATACTATCCGGCGAGCCGGGAAAATATCGTTTGAAGAAATTTCGGAACGCTGGGAGCGCAACAAGGATTTGAGTGACTACAGGCCTTTGAGCCGTGCGACATTCAATCGTTGGAAAGATGCCATTTTCATCCAGTTCGGGATAATAATCTCTTGTCAACGGGCAGGGGGATATTTGTATTACATAGAAAATCTGGAGGATATTGACGAAGATAATTTGAAAAAATGGATGCTTGATTCATTTGCTGTCGGCAACCTTATCGGAGAGAATCTTTCATTGAAAGACAGGATTCTCGTCAATCAGGTTCCATCCGCCCGTGATTATCTTGCCGCATTGCTTGAAGCAATGAAAGAAAACCGCACGGTAACAATCACCTATTGCGCTTTTGGCAAGACAAAAAGTTACACATTTTGCATCGAACCGTATTGTGTAAAACTGTTTGAAAACCGTTGGTATGTGTTGGCACACAATGTCCAATACGATGACATCAGAATTTACGGACTTGACCGTATAGAGGATTTAAAAGTAGAAGATAGAACTTTCAAACTACCAAAAGATTTTTCGGCATCTGATTTTTTCTCTTCATATTATGGGATTGTTACGAATATGAATATAAATCCGGAACGTATTGTTATCAGGGCATATAAAGATCATATCCCTTATATTAATTCACTGCCGTTACATCACAGCCAAAAGCTGTTGGAAGACAATGGCGAATATGCTGATTTTGAATTATATCTTGTACCTACATACGATTTTGTCATGAGGCTGCTTCACGTGGGGGCAATGATAGAAGTTGTTTCACCGGTTTCTCTCCGAAAGACAATGAAAGGATGGATTTCGGATATGTATAACTTATACAAAAATGATTGAGCATGAAAGATTTTGCAGCAATAGATTTTGAAACTGCCAATGGACGACGCTCCAGTGTATGCAGTGTCGGTGTAGTGATTGTCAGGGATGGTTACATTGTCGATAAATTTTATAGTCTTATCCAGCCGTCTCCCAATTATTATACATATTGGACAACTGGAGTTCACGGGCTTACTCGTCAAGACACGGACGGACAATCAATATTTCCGGAAGTGTGGGGACAGATAGAAAATCGCATAGCAGGACTTCCTCTCGTGGCTCACAACCGACCTTTTGATGAAAGTTGCCTGAAAGCGGCATTTGAGGAATATGGACTGGAATATCCTAACTACGAGTTCCATTGTACCCTTGCCGCATCACGTAGATGTCTTGATGTTCCAAGTCACCAACTTCACCTATCTGCAGCGGCTTGTGGCTACAACATGGAAAACCATCACAATGCTCTTGCTGATGCAGAGGCTTGTGCATGGATAGCAATGAAGTTGTTGTAAAAATATATTAACTATACATTCCAATACAAATGATATAAATGTAAAAATAAAAGTGTTATGAATCTTGAAGAGAAAATAATTGGAGATATAACTGGTGAGTTCGTAATTGAAGCTTACCAGAGAGGCTATAGGTGGACGAAAGATGAAATAGAACATCTGCTTAATGATATTGATGAGATACCTGATGGTCAAAATTATTGTCTCCAACCTATTGTTGTAAAGAACAAGAATGGGTTTTATGAATTGATAGATGGGCAGCAGCGTTTAACTACATTATATCTGATAATGAAGTATCTTCCGTTTTATCAGAATCTTAAATACAGCATTGAATATACCACACGTAAAAGCGAGAATGGTCATATTGGCAGCAAAGAGTTACTTGAAAATATCAATATTGTAGGCTTGAATTCACCATCTTCCAATATAGATGAGTTGTTCATTAAAAAAGCGTATGGAATAATTTCGGATTGGTTTAATAATGAAGATTCAAAAAAGATTAGTTTCTACTATAAGCTTCAGAAGTTTGTCACTGTTATCTGGTATGAAGTAGATGCGGAAGAAGACAGTGTCGGTATTTTCACTCGTTTAAATATTGGCAAAATCAGCCTTACAAATGCAGAACTCGTCAAGGCTCTGTTTCTTAGTAAGGGTAAGAAGAATGACCATGGTGTTTATGCCGGTAATCCCTATGGCATAGATGATAAGAAACAACATGAAATAGCTCTTCAATGGGATGCTATGGAGAAAGGCCTGCATAACAATAAATTTTGGGCTTTTATTACCAATGAAAAGAAGGAGAGTTATCCAATTCGTATGGAGCTGTTTTTTGATATTATGGAGAAAAAACCTACTGATGAATGCAGTTTCTTCACTTTCAATCGCTTTTATGACAAATTTAAGATAAGTACCAATAAAACCGAAGCTTGGGAAACTATAGTAAGATATTATCAGCAGTTATGGGAATGGTATAAGGATTTCAATTTGTACCACCAAATTGGTTATCTTGTAGCAATAGGCTATAGCATAAAAGACCTATTGGATATCGCTATGAATGAAGATAATCCTATAAAGAAATCAGACTTCAGAAACGAGATTATAGAGAAGATACGTCAGAGTGTTATATTTGCTCAAAACAATGAAGAACAAATAGATTATGTCGATTTGAGTTACGAACATCATTCAGATTATATTCATCGACTTTTGCTATTGTTCAATGTAGAAACCATTCGCCAAAAGGGTGACGAAGACAACAGGTTTCCGTTTGAACGTTACAAAAATGAAGGTACGTGGTCATTAGAGCATATTCATGCTCAAAATTCAGAAAGCCTAAATACGAATCGGGAGTGGAAGGACTGGTTAGTATTACATAAGCGTTCTTTAATTGGTCTTATGAATACTTATGAAGAAGATTCACCCAAGTATCAGTCTATTTCAACAATTATCAGTCAGATTGACAGTGTCATTTCTCATATTGATGACAAAAACTACAAAGGTTCTATACGAGATGAATTCTCTGCAATTGCATCCGCTGTTGTCGATACCCTTTCAGATGGGAATGATAAAACGCAGCTGCATTCTCTTTCAAATATGGCTCTGCTGACTGTTGGAGAGAATGCAGCTTTAAACAATTCGACATTTGATGTGAAGCGTATTAAAGTGCTTGATATGGACAGGAATGGTGACTATATACCAGCCTGTACAAAAAATGTATTTATGAAGTATTATTCCTCATCAGACACCAAACTGCATTTTTGGTCAGAGGAAGACAGAAAAAGTTATATTGAAGCGATGAACAATGTGCTCTATCGCCATAAAGATGTAAACGAAAATGAAATTAAGCTGATAAAAGAGGAAATTCACTATGACAATAAATAATAAACAGTACGAAAAGCATACGTTCAAGTCATTTTTGTGTAAGTACCATGTAACAATTCCAATGGTACAGAGAGATTATGCCCAAGGACGAACTAGTGTTGATGTTAATCGAGTAAGAGAAAGGTTTCTAACCGCTATAAAAAACTATCTATTACAACCTGATGGTAATCATGAAGTAATGAAAATGGACTTTGTGTATGGTGAGATAGAGAAAGTATGGAGCAAAACAGAAAAAGATAAATTGGAAAAGATAGTCATTACTCCATTGGATGGTCAACAACGCCTTACTACATTGTTTTTACTTCATTGGTATGCTGCAAAAAAGAATCTCATCCACAAAGAAGATTATGCTTTTTTGGAGCATTTCACTTACGATATTCGTCCTAGCTCAAGGGATTTTTGTACTCACTTATTGGCATTTACACCTTTTTTCAGTTCATCAATCAGGGAACAGATTATAGACCAGTATTGGTTTATGGGTGACTGGCATAACGACCCTACCATACTAAGTATGCTTACTATGCTTGATGCCATCAAAGATAAATTTTCTGATGTAGACAATCTATGGAGTTTACTTACCGGAACAGACGACAGAGTTGTGTTCTTTTTCTTGCCATTGGCAGAAAATGGCCTTTCCGATGAATTATACATTAAGATGAATTCCCGTGGAAAAAAACTAACTCCATTTGAACACTTCAAGGCAGAGTTTGAAGATTTATATGAACGTGACTCAGAAGAGTCAATAGCTATAAATCATAAGTTTGACGTTGAATGGGCTGATATGCTTTTCAGCTATCGAGATAATGAAGACCTGACCGATAAGGAGTTTATGAGATATTTCTTTTATATAAGTCATATTCTTTGCTATCAACAATCAATCGAAAAATCAACAGATGAATTCGAGCTAATCAAACTATTGTATAAAGAATCACCCAATGCTATACAAAATAGAAAGTTTTTTGAAAAAGCGATGGATTGCTGGTATCAAGTTAAAAACGAGTTTGGTACTATAGAGAAATTTTTCGCTAAGTATTTAACACAATCGGTTCACGAAGAAGGGAAAGTAGCAACGTATAAAACAATTGCAGAATATCATATCAATCAGGATTTCTTTCACGCCTGCATAAAACTATATTTGGTAAACAACAACTTTTCTTATAGTGATTTTCTGTTTCTGTTTGGTATTATTACCTATCTTTTGAACAAAACAGAAATTGAAGAATCTGCATTTGTTAATAGATTGCGAATTTTAAGAAATCTGATATGGAACTCCAATTCTGGCGAAATTCGTGGTGATTCGGATTACATGAAAGACCTTTTAACCGAAGTAGAAGTGTTGATGCTGCAAGGTATTATAAAAACAGACCTTAAACATGGCTTCAACGGATTTCAGGAGGCAGAGGAAATTGATAAAATGAAAAGGAAAGCAGAAATGTCGCCCGAAAACCTTAAAAAAATGTATCAGTACGAAGATCACCCACTTATATATGGTTATGTATCAGGCTTAGGGTATGAAAATCTAAACCTAACAGATACGTTTTATGATGTTTTTGATAATAACAATTATCAAAGTATCCACTTAGCTTTAATTTCGATTGGCGACTATGCACAGTGTGATAATAGCCGTTACTATATGGCAAATTCAAATCGATCAACATGGACTCAATTATTACATAAGAGCCGCAATAGAGATAAATTTGAGCAGTCCATGTCTGTACTAATCAAATTGTTGGAAATGGTTCGAAATGGTAATTCTATTACGAATATCAGAGATTCTTTTGTTAAAGATCAAGAACAAAAGCAGAAATATGATTGGCGATATTACTTTGCAAAGTACCCTGATATGCTAAGAGGAGCAGATGGTGAATTGGTTTGGGATGAATCATGCGATTATATCTGTACAACTCTAAATAAACATCAATTTAATGGTCGACATTGGAATTCATTTCTAAATGTTATACATCAAAAAATAGCGAAAGAACTTGAAGACAAGTATAAAACCAAAATTCTAGACATTGACAATTACGGAGGGAATCTGACACTTCTACATCCAGTATCATCTGTAGCATCTACCGGTGATGGATTTGACTATTTTCATCAAGAAAACAAAGAACATTGGACAATTATTCAAGATAAAGACGGTATAGATACAGAGGACCGAGTATTACGGGCAATAGAAGAAATCAAAACTATTGTCCAGATACATTTTAAAGGGCAAAACGTTTCTGACTAAAAATTGAATTTTGGCCAATAATTAATTGCCTCTTTGGAAACCGTTATAACTTTGAGTTTAGAAATCAACCCCATTTCATATATATGTAATCGGGGTTGATTCGTCTAAAAGATATTCGACAGTGCCTTTGATATTTGCCATACGCTCATTTTTTGTCCGTTTGAATTGGTTTACTTTTGATAGACTTCGCTTTGTATTCTTGCTCCTTTTGTTGCCTGTTCTTTTAATCGGGCTTGCTCAGCAAGGGCGGCTCGTCTTCTCACAGCTTCCTCGTAGGCTTCCACATCTTTGCGCATTTGGCGGATTTTGTCGTTAGCCCTGTTGAGTTCAACGATGTTTTCAGTAAGGAGGTTGAACGATGTTTTAATGCCGTTCAAATCATGTTTAAACTCCTGCATTGCAGTTTCATTTGTATTGTTGTCCGCTTCTGAATTACCGTTTACCGATTGAAGCATGGATAAACCGTTTACCTTATTTTCTATTCTCTCCAAGACTACCGTAACAATGGCATATTGCCATACACGCAGGTGGGCGGAAAGATTCTGTACCGCACATCCGACATCGAACGCACCTTGATGAAAGGGTACAAGGAAGCGTATAGGTTGAAATAGACGGCCTTCCAAGATATTATAAGTTGCTTTTAGTTGAATAACCTATATCTGTAGTATAGATTGATGCACTAAAAGCAGCTCTATCAGATATAGCCTCTTTGATGCATATCTTATAATTATAGCCTAAATCATCTATAATTGTGCTTTATAGCTTTTATAGGCTATTATTTTTGCTATAACAGATAAAATGATTACTTTTGCATTTGAATAAAAAAGTAAAAACCATGTATGCAACTATTTCCGCTGACATAGTGGCTTCCACCTCATTATCAGCACATGAGACTATAGAATTGAAGCAAAGAATCGAAAAGTTGTTTGCCTTGCTTCAAGACAGATACCCCGATTTTTGGGGTCGTCAGATTAAAGGTGACTATATCGAGTGTGTTATGCAAAATGTCAGCAATGCCTTTCGTGTAGCCCTAATAATCAAATCGTATGTCAAATCTTTTGCGGTAGCAGGCAAGAACAGCACAAAAGAATTTCAGGCATACGGTCTCCGTATGGCTGTGGGTCTTGGAGAAATGCGTATTGTAAACATTGAGGAAGGCATATTGGATGGAGAAGCCATTTATTTATCGGGGCGTGCCATTGAACAAATGGGAACTATAAATAAAGGTACTATAACTATTAAAAGCAACCTACAACACTTGGCCTCACCACTACATATCATCGCATTGTTAACCGATGCCATAATGAACAATATGACCATGCGGCAAAGTGAGATAATCTATTATAAGCTGCTTGGATTCAAGGAGATTGATATTGCTGCAAAGGTTGGTATCAAACAATCCAGTGTCAACAAAGCCGCCACTACAGCGAAATGGTATTGCATTGAAGAAGCATTAAAGTATTTTGAACAGATAAATTTTAAGGAATATGAATAACTGGTTGTTTTTAAGTCTGTTATTGGCCCATGTCATTGCCGATTTCTACTTGCAAAGTGATGAATATTGCAAGCAGAAGGAGGAGAAAAAGCTCAA
Source organism: uncultured Phocaeicola sp. (assembly GCF_948499155.1). Taxonomy (NCBI): domain Bacteria; kingdom Pseudomonadati; phylum Bacteroidota; class Bacteroidia; order Bacteroidales; family Bacteroidaceae; genus Phocaeicola; species uncultured Phocaeicola sp. The sequence continues at coordinate 37,645 of NZ_CAOOSE010000031.1, forward strand.
GAGCTGGTTTTTATATGTACATTCGCTAATTGTAGGAGTATTATCTTGGGTTTTAGTGCCATCCTGCGATTTTGGATTTTATGCACTCGGCATTGCGATTTCGCATTTAGTGATAGATATTGCCAAAATATTTAGTCCCAAAGGACTATGGAGTTTCCTTTTTGACCAAATAGCACATTTGGCAGTATTGGTATTTGTGGCTTTTGGTTTCAACGCCACTGAATTACCTATTCAATTAGTGGATTATGGTGAGACATTTTCTATACCCTTATTCTTGTTATCCATATTATTGAGCATCAAACCTGCTAATATTTTGATAAAATTGGTTTTGGAGAAATATCAAATAGGAGAAACACTATCTTGTGAGAATATTAAGAATGCAGGGGCTTTGATTGGAGGTTTGGAGCGTATTCTGACAATCATTTTTGTAATCATTGGACAATATGAGGCTATCGGTTTTATTATTGCGGCAAAATCCATCTTGCGATTTAAGGATACAGATACTGCCAAAACAGAGTATGTTCTTGCCGGAACATTTCTCAGTTTCGGAATTGCATTGCTTTGCGGACTAATGGCTATAAAATAAACGAACGCCGTGAAGTTTAAAATGATATGGATAACTACCAAACGGAATATGATATTCTTGTCAAGAAGTATAATGCGTTGCTGAATGAAAACGAAAAGTTGAAATCCATTCTCCAGCAGCATGGTATTGCGTACCCTACCGAAAATATAAATGGCAACGAAACGTTTTTTTCACCCATTGCTTTTCCTCCAATCAATCTTTCTCTTGATGATAAGATTACATTGTTTCGCAGTTTTTTCAAAGGGCGTGAAGATGTTTTTGCACGGCGATGGTTTAGTAAAACTACCGAAAAAGGAGGATACCAACCGGTCTGTATCAACGAATGGCGCAGGGGTATATGTGATAAAAAGCGGTACAAATGTGCAGAATGCCCAAACAGACATTTCGCACCTCTGACAGACCAAGACGTTTATCGTCATTTAGAAGGAAAAGATGAGAACGGTTGTGATGTCATTGGTCTGTATGTTATTACACTGGATGATAAAAGCAACTTCTTATGTGCTGATTTTGATGACAAGAATTGTACTCACGGATATAAAAATGACGTATTGGCTTTCATCTCAGTATGTAAGGATTGGGGTGCTTCATACAGTATAGAACGTTCACGCTCCGGTAATGGTGCACATGTATGGGTTTTCTTTGAAGAGGCTATGCCTGCCAGCAAAATAAGGAAATTAGGAAATACCATTCTGACAGAGGCAATGAAGCGAAACGGAAAAATTACATTTGACTCTTACGACCGTTTCTTCCCTAACCAAGACAGGCTGCCTGAAGGTGGATTTGGCAATCTTATAGCCTTACCACTACAAGGTAAAGCAAGAAAAGCAGGTAACAGTGTTTTTGTCGATGAAGAGTTTCTTCCGTTCAAAGATCAATGGGCTTATTTACACAGTATCAAGAAGACAACAGAAAACATTGTGGATGCTTTGTTAGCCAAATACCATCAGGAAGATTTTGGCGCATTGGCTACGTCATCGGAAGCAAAACCGTGGGAAATTCCGATATCACAAAATATTACTGACAAAGACTTTCTTGCAAAAGTAACCATCTATAAATTGGATAAGATATACATTCCGCTAAATTCCATTTCCAATACGGTAGTTAATCATCTCAAACGAATTGCAGCATTCAAGAATCCGGAGTTTTACCGTAAACAGGCAATGCGCATTTCCACCCGTAATATTCCTCGAATCATTTGTCGTGCCGATTTTACCGATGAATACATCGCTATGCCTCGTGGTTGTGAAGATGCAATCACGACCATGTTATCATCTCGCAGAGTTGATTATGAAATAATTGACAACACAAATCACGGAAGTCCTATTTCCGTAAAATTCAGAGGCAAGGAACGTGACGAGCAATTAGATGCCATCAATACGCTGATGTCTTATTCCAATGGAGTACTGTCTGCAACCACAGCGTTCGGAAAAACCGTAACTGCCGCAGCACTGATTGCACGTAGAAAAGTAAGCACACTTATCTTGGTTCATTCAAAAGCATTGCTTTCGCAATGGCACGAACGTCTTTCTGAATTTCTTGATATTGATTTTTCAGAACCTGATATTCCAAAGAAACGAGGCAGAAGAAAGGCTTTTTCCCCAATTGGATGCTTGGATTCCACTTCAAATTCGTTGCATGGGGTGATTGATATAGCCCTTATGCAATCGTGCTTTGAAAATGGCGATGTCAAGCCATTTGTCAAAGGATATGGGATGGTTATCGTGGACGAATGCCATCATGTATCTTCTGTAACATTCGAGAGTGTACTCAAAGAAGTTACTGCACATTTCGTCTACGGACTTACAGCCACACCGATTCGCAAAGATGGGTTGCAACCGATCATATTCATGCAGTGCGGACCGATACGTTTCTCATCAGATGCCAAAGCGCAAATAGAAAAACAATCGTTTCAACGCTATCTGCTGCAGAGGTTTACTTCATACCGTCCGATTTCCAATGAAAAACAATCATTTACGGCATTATCTCAATCGTTAGCGGAATCCGATATGCGGAATGCACTTATCGTAGATGATATACTTCATGCTGTTGCTGCTGGTCGCGCACCGATTGTGCTGACAAACAGAACATCTCATGTCAAAACACTTGCCCAAAAACTGGAACCACATATTGTAAATGTTGTTCAATTAACCGGTGAAGGCTCTGCTAAAAATAAGCGAGAGGCTTTACAAAAACTTCAGGATATTCCACATGACGCTCCTCTTGTAATAGTGGCTACCGGAAAATATGTCGGAGAAGGATTTGATTATCCACGACTTGATACTCTTTTTCTTGCCCTTCCAATTTCATGGAAAGGATTAGTGGCTCAGTATGCAGGCCGTTTGCATCGGGAAAATGAAGGTAAAACAGATGTACGCATTTATGATTACATTGATATTCACGAACCTGTTTGCGAAAGTATGTATCGTAAGCGTCTGAAAGGATACGTAGCTATTGGTTACAGGATACTTTCAACAGATAGTCCGACATTGTTTGATAATATCGAGAATCTGCAACAATCTCCTTATGAGGGGCAAATTTTCAATGGGTACACATTCCGTACTCCTTTTACAAAAGAATTGAAACGCTCAAAGCAATCAATTGTCATATCCTCACCTAAACTCTATCGTACAGAACGAAATGATTTCGTCAAAATTCTAAAAAATATTCAGACAAATGGCATTGAAGTAGCGATTATCACATCAACAGTAAGCGAGCAAACCGACTACCTCAAAGGTCAAGGATTCTCCATAATGATTTCGCCAAAACTGTCGCTATACTCATGCATTATTGATAAATCGACCATTTGGTATGGGAGTGTCAAAATTCTCGGCTATCAATCAGAAGAAGACAGCATAATTACTGTTACGGATAGCAAGTTGGCAAATGAACTTTTAGAAGTTGTTCTCAAGAGCACGTAATAGCCATAGAGAGGAAAACGCAATAAAATCGCAAACCTAATAACGATTTTTCCGTCGGTCGCTTGTTTTCGCTGCCGTCAGCGTCCATTGTACAGACGTGAAAGGGAAAAGGTTCCCGGGCTGAATACTCTCCGAAGGAGGAAGATTCAGCCCGAAACGGCATTGCCGCCTGACCTTTTCTCTTTCAAGGAAGTCTGTACTAACTTAATGGACAGGCAAGGAAACAGGCGGCTGACGGCAAAATGCGTCTGACTGATGTGGCTGACACACAATAACTTATCCGCCTCATTCAATCTATTCCATCGCCCAAAGCAGAACCTTTTAAAGAACTTTCCACCAAAGAAATCTCGGAAAGTAAAAATCCCGAGACTTTTAAAGAATACATGGAGGTGGCGGAAGAGGGTGGAGAAATAGCTCGTAACACTCGTATGGAATTGGAGGCAAAAACAGGCAAGGCGGTCATCAGTCCGATGAATGCCAAGACAGGAATTGCTCTTAATTCACCGCAAGAGGGTGAAGAAAATAAACAGTAACCGTAAAGTACCTAAAGTGGCTTGCCTTGCAATGACTGAATCCACAAAAAACAACTGTGTTATTTCGCTCTACAAACGGAAAAGCTTTCTCTTCCTTCCTCCTTTCATTAGTCGTTGAAACGCTCTGTTGATGGGGCTTCCGGTAGTGAATGGACATTCCGTCACCGCCCTTTCAGCCTCCTTTCATTTGTAAAACTTCTTCCGGCTTTTGAACTTTTTCGATAATACTTTACGGTAGGGGCGGACACACGGGTCCGCCCAATGACCCCAATAACTTAAAGTGAACTGTTCTCGGGCAGACACATGGGTCTGCCCCTACAGAAAACGGCAGGCTGAAAAGAGGTGTAGAAAGTACACAAGGGAATTGCTGAAGGCGGATTGCGAAGGGACTTGGAAAGCGCGGCTGAAGGAATGTTCTATCATTCTTAACCGATTGATTATATGAGTGTTTTGATTAAAATGTAAGGATGAACGGAAAAGAAGGAATACCCGACTTAATGAGGGGATGATGCAATCTGCCCCTACATGAAAAACATACCGAGCTTTTTAAAAA
>NZ_CAOOSE010000032.1:0-38681 GCF_948499155.1 uncultured Phocaeicola sp.
ATTACTTGCAACATTACTTGCAACATTACTTGCAACATTACTTGCAACATTACTTATGTTTGAAGCATATAGGTGATACTTTGTTCCTCTGCCGTTGCCTGTAGAAGAAAGGAAATGCCTTTCACATAATTCTTTTAATATCAGTGAAATATCTGCTTTGTGCAGATTGAGGACAAAGCGTAGTCGTTCATTATTTACTTCTCCTTCTGAATGGGCCAATGATAAAATCATTAATCGGTCATAACCAATGTTTAGGATTGCTTCACCATATAATTGGGTTAATACATCTTTGGTCTCTTCAGGAATTAAAGATTCCATTTGTAAGGTCAATATAACCTTATCCGGCCTATTTTTTGTACAAAGAATGGGCTCTTTCCAATTCTTTTCTTTCCATCCTTTTAAAATCTTGTCCACTCCGCTTCCGGCTTTTTCTGCTTTTCCTAGCATCATAAACATTTGTTGCAGGTGCTTGTTTCGGCATACGCTTTCACCACCTGTAAAATATTGCCTTCGTGATATAAGAAGAGTGCCTGGATTAGAAAAAACGAATTGATTGCTATAATGCTCAATCACAATATTAGCATCCACTGAGAAATCAGAATGCACTAAAGCGTTTACAAACGCTTCTCTTATGGCTATGTGGGTAGGTGTTTCGTCGATTCGTGTATCGTTGTCTAGTTGAAATGGTTTAGGCAGAACGGAAGTTAGTTTTGGTAACACACGTCTGTAAAACTGAAATAAATTAGCTTCCCATTCTCCGTTAGGACATATTCTGTCAATCCACCTTGCTTTTTCTGTATGTGGCGGAATTTCGCGATAGTCCGGGAAGAAATTTGGAGCGCATTCTGGGTCAGTAATACTTTCAGTTTTTCCAAACATGAGTAAACCGGCAAGGGTGAAGCCTTGCTTCCCTGTTTTTCTATCTACTCTGTAACCTCCTAATTTTTTAAGTAATTCAAGATCATCTAAAGCCAACCAAGGATGCTCGGGTTTGGAAACATTAAACAATCGTCTATATTGAGCCAATGAGTTAGCGTCAATATCATCTATTGTATAATTTTCCAAGATACGACTGTCGGCAGGGATAGAATCATTTGCGTCTGCAAACATACGTTGTACTTCCTTTTCTGTGCATTTGAAATCACCTTCAAAATCTCTTTTATAGGTCCCATTATATGGATTGGGAGTACAATAGACAGGTTTTTGGGTTCTGTCGGCCATAGGAATATAGAATAACAAAATAGGGTGTCCTTTATAACTTCCGTCTATTATATCATTATTCTTTAGTAGATTACAATTTACTACTTGCTTATTGTTTACATTGCGCCAAAAGTCCTTTTTGTATTTCTCGATTTGCTCTGTTGTCAGGTCATCCAATGAAAATTGATTGTTTTTTTCTTTAATGCCGAGTACGATTGTTCCGCCTTCTGTGTTGGCAAAAGAGGAGTAAGTCTCCCAAAAACTACCGGGAAAGCCACCAGCTGCACTTTTAAATTCGATTTCCGATGATTCTCTATCAGTTAATAAAGAGTCTATATAGTTTTCGATATGCGTATTGTTCATAACAAAATCAGAGCTTATTCATGTTGTGCAAAGGTAATGATTTTTAGTGAAGTAAATGGAATATGAGGCTATTTCTTTCTGTATTTTTGGTTGGGATGTCTGGGGCTTTCGGGATATCCGTAACTTTCCTTTTCATCGTTTTGATTTTATTGTTTATTCCTTCCGGTTTCACCGTTGATATATGGCAGTCACACCAAGCTAATATTCGAACCGGCTACAATGTCTTATCATACAATGAGTGAATCCACAAAAACAACTGTATTTTTTCGCTCTACAAGTGGAAATCTGTTTTTCCTTTTCTCCTTTCATTAGTGGTTGAAACGCCCTGCTGATGGGGGCTCCGGTAGTGAATGGACATCTCGTCACCACCCTTTCAGCCTCCTTTCATTCGTAAAACTTGTGTACTCTGAAGGCAGATTGTGAAGGGACTTGGGAAGCACGGCTGAAACGAGGATGAAGGGATGTGCTGTCATCTTTAACCATTTGACAGCCAGTGCGTTTTGACTAAAATGTAAGGATGAAGGGAAAAGAAGGAATGACCGGATTGGGGAGGGGTGATTCAATTTGCCCCTACATGAAAAGGTGCTGCTGTTTTAAAAAAAACTCCCGAGCTTTTCCAAAAACCTCCCGAGCTTTTTTGAAAACATCAAGGTCTTTTTGTGTATGTACGCAGGTCAACGGGTACACTTCACACTGTACGTACGCATCGGGCTACACATACGGTGGCATAAGCCTACACGTATATACGCATCGGGCTACACGTATATACGTATCGCCTCACACGTACGTACGTGTAAATCCATACCTCCAGCGATCTGGTGTTTACCTCATAAAAGGATGTTTAAAGGGTTTGTATTTCCACTAAATATAGCGGTTGACGAAATTTCGTTAGCGGCAAAAAAGATTAAGATGTTCTTAAAAAAGTTCGTTGTCTTTTTAAAAAAGCTCCTTTTCTTTTTTTAAAAGGTCGTTATCTTTTTGAGAAAGCTCTTGCTCTTTTTAGAAGATGTCCTCGTCTTTTTGGGAAGGTGTGTCTGGGGCATTAGAACATAAACCGGTCAAAAGTGACGAAGAACTTAAAATGTATTCTCCAACGCATTTTTCAGTTCAGTACTATGGCTGGGACGTGGTAAATCAGCATGTAAAATTTCTCCTTCCGGCGAGAGAAGAAAATAACGTGGAATTTCCATGGGGCTGTCGGCAAACACAAGCTTTTTGATATTCTTCTGCAATTCGGCAGAAGCCATTAGATGATAACCACTTAACTTATAGTTGTCAATGCATCCTTTCCACGCATTTTCTTGTTTGGGAGAATCAATGGAGATGTATACTTGCTCCATGTTTTTGTACTCTTTGAGCATGTTGTGTAAGTCTTTCGTAAAATTGAATTCCCCGCGACAGGGCATACACCAGCTCGCCCATAAATCGACAAACAGGTATTTGCCTTTTAGCTCGGGTATCTCTTTTAATTGCGTAAGTGTATCAATCTTGTTCTGAATAAATATTTTGTTATAGCCGGTGTTGGTAGTCTCTTCCTTGTCTTTCATTAACTTATTTAGCAGTTTGGTATGTTCATACTGAGGATGTTTTTCGTTTAAGTAATCTTTTACTTTATAGATGTCCATTTCTCCGGTATTGAATACGACTTGACAGATAGCTGCGCTCCCCAGCAAGTAAGGTTGCAGACTTTCGGGGGCACAAAAATCATCGATGTATGGGCCGAAAATTGCTTTGTCATGCGTCTCCATTTTCCTTTTGTCGCCATGATAGCGAATATATGTGTGTATGTAAGGGCTGGCTAAAGAGAATTTGATTAGTTCGAGATTGATTGCTGCCGTTTTGTTGAATATGCTGTCGATATGGTATCTTATGGCAATACTGTCCTTTTGTTCCACCGGTTTATATTTTTCGTTCTTCAATAGGACATTTAATATATTTATGATATCCATATTCAGGGTTAATGTAAATTCCTTTTTTATCGTATTGATATAATTGGCGCTTGTTTTTGTAGCCAAAGCAATACTGTCCAGACTCTTGATGTGTGGCTCAATGAGGGTATTGTTGATTTCCGCAATAACAGATTCCAATGTTTTTTCTTGACTTATATATTTCCGGAACTTTCTATTTATCGGCAGGGTATATTTTTCAAGCAGTGGGATGCCGGAGAAATTATTATGTATATATTGGAGTCCGGCCTGATTCGTCCCTCCAAACGTTATTTGCGAAGTATTATCTATATGGATGCTTAGCGAATCATTTGGAAACAGGAGGGGATTACTTCTTCCTCCCAATGCGAAGTTGCAACGGATAAAAGCAAAGGAATCAATATGCGACACTTTATAGTCGGTTGTTGTTCCTTTATGCAGGAATATCGTGGTCGTAGGTATCCGGTGGTTGGGCATTCCGTCAATGGGCTCGTAGATGGTGACAGAGTTGTCTATGTCTGTGGTAAATGTGATGGTTGCATGTTGGGCATGCAAGTTTGTGAATAGTGACATACACAAAGCGAGGAGAGAGAAAAGTTTAAGCTTCATAATAATTGTATTTATTGTTTGCTTGCCGACAATATCTTTATTACACGTACTGTAAATCTTCTATGCCGTACACTTGAGGCATCTCCTTTCCATTGACAGTGATAAAAGGCGTGTGTTCCAAGTGAATCTGTTGGCAATAAGCTTGTTGTGCTTCCAACATCTGTTCGGCCTGTTTTATAGGTTTGCAGGATGCTATAAACTTACTGTTTTGCTTTTCAAACCATTCATCCAGTAGATGCATGGCCTTCTGGAATCCGTGTTCAAGATAGCAGGTTATGATTGCCAGTGCGATGTCTTTGCCTACGGTATCTTGCGGAGCAATTGAGAAAAGAATCCTTATGGATGCATTTTCCAGTTTCATCCATTCTTGATGCTCGTTTGCACAATGCTTGCAATGTGGGTTTATAATAATTTGTACGAGCTTGCCGTCTTGCGCTTCTTTTTGAATTGTTATGTCCTTCTCTGCGTTGGGAACTGCATGCCCCATTTGCAGCAGTGTGTTGAAAAGGGTAGGATATGACAGCAAAAGTACTCTTTTGTCTTTCAATTTTGCCACTTCCCGCACCGAGTCCAGCAGTTCTTTCAGCGCATACCATGTGGTGCAGCAAAGTGTGCCTATCAATATAAAAGCAAGGATGGCTGATATGTTTAAATGCCAGGCAGCTATATCAGTGGAGAATAGGACAAGAGCCTGTAACCATATTATGATATCGATGGAGAGGCAGAACATACACAGTTTGCGAGCTATTATCACCTGATAACCGACGGACCACAAGGTGAATGCAATGGAAATGCAGGTGGCCCAAGTCCAGATGCTGTAATAGAGGGGGATATGGAATGCCGTAGAAAGGAATAATGTAGAGTAATATAATAAGGCCATTTCTCCCAATGTGATGATTCCATTGATGCTGGCGGCTTTGGAGTGCAATATCTCGTTACAGTCCACGACATTGCCTATTTTGCAGAAACGCTGCAAGAAATCTTTGTTGTAGGATTCTTTATAAATGATAAGGATGGACACGGCAAGCCCTATCCATGTCAGTGTGTTGAAAAGTAGGTCTCCTGTTTGTCGGGGGCTGGTCAGCAGATAGATAGTGCCTGCTAATCCGATGGTCAACAGGTATTTATATTTCTTCGCAAGATACAATATTTGTTTTAATTGATAATATGGTTCATGATAAGATGCCTGCGTTTCGCCTACTATCAGGACGACTCCTTTCCATGCAGCGATGAACTGCTTTGTCGGAAGGTTTTCTTCTTTCCCCTTGTCGGAAAGTAAGATTGTTTTTTCTTCTTGTATGCTTTTTACAAGGCAATATCTTCCGTTGTGCATCAATGCAAGGAAAGGTGCTTCTATCTTGCTTAAATAAGTGACCGGCAGTTGATATACTTCGTGTGTAATATGAAGGCTGTCAAGTGCATCACTTATCCCCCTAATGGAGCATCCCATTGGGGTGTCAAGCAGTTCCTTGATGCGTCCATAGCTTACTTTTATCGACAATTCCTTCAAATACCGATTCAGTATGTTCATTGTGTAGTCTATATCGGCCATGCTATTTCTGGTTTATCAGTTGCTCTAAAGCATTCAGCAGTTCTTCTCCTCTTAAATCTTTTGCAATGATGCGTCTCTCTTTGTCCAACAAGAAATTCCTTGGGATGGATTTAATCTTTAAAGCCCTGACCTGCTTGTCGGGTACATTCCTGTCATTCACCCCTCTCACATGGATGAAGTGTCGGGTGCTGTCCTCCTCTATGGCTTTTTCCCATTTGAGCGTATCGGCATCTATTGTCACTGCATATACAGCCAGTTTGTCCTTATATCTTTCTTTTGCCATTTTCAGGAAAGGTGTTTCCTTGCGGCACGGTACACACCAGCTTGCCCAAAAGTCTACCAGCACATATTCTTCTGCAATGGAGTCGGTGTTTATTTTCTTTTTTGAGATATGCGGGAATGCTAGTTGCAGTTTTGCTCCCATGGTTGTGTCTTTAGGCTCTACATATAGTCTTTGTTTCAAAAGAGTGTAATAATGGTTTTGTCCTATCTTGTAATGCTGATTGTTAGAACTTGAGTCAGTACGACATAACCTTTTGATGCAGTATGCATCGGGAAATTTATTTTTTAAGTAATGCAGTATAGTTCGGAAAGGTTCCTTGTCCTCGTTCTCTCTACTATATTCCGGTAGCCATACGGTGTATAGTTCAGCCAATCGTGGATACTTTGTTTTATATATTTCGTTAATGCAGAATTTGTCCAAATACTTTTTATAGTATTCCACACTGTCTTTATGAATCGTAGGGTCTGCTATTTTCTTTCTGATATCCTCTTTTTTACGTTGGAATAGTCGTTGCTCATTGTGCATATCGTTCCCCTCAATGGGCAACTTGTACCATCCGTCTTTGGTGTTTTCGTCGATAGTCAGTTCCGACTTTGTTCCCGGAATGGAGGAAAAGTATAAGTTGACAGGTCCGTTTTTCATGAACAGGATTTTCACAGTAAGGCTTTCTTTTACATAAAAAGACAGTTTGGCTTGCTTGGCTCCTTTGGTTATCAGGGTGGAATCTAGGATGACATAATCTAGCTTTTCCGCTTCTACCACAGCCCATCCCGTTGCGTATACCCATTGTTCTTCTTGGGTTACTTCCGGGGACAGGCGCATAATTACTTCTGTCTTTGGAGTTTGGGCATTGCCAATGGTTAAGACTAGAATGAATAGAATGGTTACCGCTAATGTTTTCATGGTCTTGGTATTATTCACCTATTTCTGTATTGGTAATAGTAACAGTTGAGTATGTTGCCGTTTCTCCTAATCGGATAGTGACAATACTTTCATTTTGGTAAGCCGTTGGAACATCAACGATGTATAAGCTTTTCCTAGTAGCAAACATACGAATAAAATCAATAGGTTGGTGCTCTGCAACCGTTACATAAAAAGAGAAAAGCGTTACAAGTTGATATGTTGTAATTATAGCTTTCTCGATGAAATGGGGCGTTTTTATTTATCGAATATGATTCGGAAGGTTTCTTCCGCCATATTTTTCTTTAATCTGCTTTTGCGGGTTCGCAAGGCTCCTGCAGGAGTTTTCATACAGTACACAATGGCCCGGCTCTTGTCTTTTGTTCAGGCGGTTTTATATAGTTGCCGGGTAGAATTGTTTTTTCAACTGTTCCTTCAAATACCGATTCAGTATGTTCATTGTGTAGTCCATATCGGTCATGCTACTTCTAGTTTATCAGTTGCTCCAAAGCATTCAGCAGTTCTTCTCCCCTTAAATCTTTTGCAATGATGCGTCTCTCTTTGTCCAACAAGAAATTCCTTGGGATGGATTTAATCTTTAAAGCCCTGACCTGCTTGTCGGGTACATTCCTGTCATTCACCCCTCTCACATGGATGAAGTGTCGGGTGCTGTCCTCCTCTATGGCTTTTTCCCATTTGAGCGTATCGGCATCTATTGTCACTGCATATACAGCCAGTTTGTCCTTATATCTTTCTTTTGCCATTTTCAGGAAAGGTGTTTCCTTGCGGCACGGTACACACCAGCTTGCCCAAAAGTCTACCAGCACATACTCTTCTGCAATGGAGTCTGTGTTTATTTTCTTTTTTGAGATATGCGGGAATGTGAGTTGCAGCTTTGCTCCCATGGTTGTGTCTTTAGGCTCTACATAATACCTTTTCTTCTCCAATGCTCTGATTCGTTCAGATGCGGCTTTGCTTTTTGCGGTTGGCGGTTCGCTTTTTATTCTGCTAAATCCCTGTATGTGGCTGTCATGGGGAAACTTCTGTTGTGCATATTGAATCACTGACCTGAAAGGTTCCTCTTCCCTTCGTTCTTTGGCATATCCAGGCAACCATAAAATATATGACCAAACCAATGTCGGGTATTGAGTCTTGTGCATCTCTTTTATATAGGCCTCTGTTAGTTTGGCTTTATAATATCGTATGCTGTCTTCGGGCAGGGACTGGTCTACGCTCTTTTTTCCTATATATAGGATTTTATTATCAAATGCAAGAAATTCATTGTACATATCATTCCCTTTCATGGGGTGTGGATATCTTCCGTCCATGTTTTCATCAATTTCAATTTCACAGTTTGTGTTAGGTTCTATATCAAAGAATAGATTGACGGGTCCTTTCTCTGAACATAAGATATATATACTCATCCCATGGCTGATGTCAAAAGACAGTTTTGTCTTCATGTCTCCTTTGTTCACTTTTACAGAGTCTAGAATGGCAAATTCATTTCCTCCGATATAGCCGTTTGCATAAATCCATTGCTCTGTTTGGGACAGTTCAGTTGATAGTTTGATGGTTATATTTACATTCTTGTCTGTGGCGCAGATAAGTAACGGCAGCCAGATAAGTATCAGAAATAAAGTGTGTCTCATGATGCTGTTTTTTTTATTCTCATTAAAATAAGTAATTCTCCTCCTTCTTCGTCTATTTTAGAACGCAGTGTTAAAGCATCCGAGTTTTTGGATTGCTTTAGCTTATTTTTCAAATCATCGCTTTGCACGGTGGCACTTACATATTCTCTGCCATTGATGATATGATAATTGCGGAAACAGATTCCTATGTTACTTCCATATATGTCTTCTTTGATGATGGGTGAATTATAGAATTTTTTATTCATTTTGTCAAATACTAATGTTCTTTTTTCTCCACTAATCGTATTGTTGAAGCAATTGACGAATAGAAATCTGTCGGTGTCACAGATTCGGTAAGGGATAAAGCACATTCTGCTTTTGGGAGGAATCCGTGTGTCCTCATAAGTATATCTTTCATTCCTTTTAGCCCATAAATATCTGATTTCATATCCTTTATTTATAATGCGGAAGATGGTGTCATTATATACACTCCAATATCTTGCCTGATTATTTAAAGTATAGCCTTTGCTCATCACTCCTTCTATTTTGTCATAGTGAGATAGTTTGTAATCTCCATGCTCAATATGTTCTGTCATATAGTTCTCCAAATTCATTTGTACCCATTTGTATATAGGTTGGGAGTCATTTGAAAGATATTCTCGTCCTATCAGCAATAGATTGCCATCTTGGTATATTATTTGTATTGGTATATCAATTATCGAATTAATATTCCGGTTGCTAATCACTTTTCCGGTAAAATCGTAAATTATTAGACGTTTGTTAGATAATACATATATAAGAGATTTTTCTTTATTTATTGCTATACGCGGATTCTTAAAATATTCGTTTAGTCCTTCACCTATATTCCCAATCCGATATAATAATTTGCCATCTCTATCATATGTGGCAATGCCTTCAGAAGTATTGAGGATTATATATTGGGACGCTATGTATTCTTCTTTTATTTCTTTAAAAAGAAAAGAAGTATCAGGCGGAATAATTATCATAGAGTCAATAAAGTCACTTAGCAGAAAGTCCTTTTCCACAAGTTCTTTTTCATCCAACACAAATATTTCATCAGATGTGGATAGTTGCTGTTGGCAACTTAATGTGATGCAAACAATGCAAGAAAGTAGTAATAATCTCATAGTATGCATAAATTAAGAAGAAGTTAAAATGAAGAGACCAAGACTGGAAAGTAATAACTCACCTTAAAGTAAAGAGCTATATCTAAACTTTATTTTAGGTAAAGATGTAGCTCTTTTAAGATGTTGTAAAGGCTATCGATTCCTAGCTTGAAAATTTCTTTTCTGCAAATAGAGTGTTAATAGAAATTATATTAACACTCTCTGAATCTATCTGCAATTTACAATTAGTTCAGGATAAGCTTCATCATAAGTCTCATGAAGAATTTTGGCTGCTTCTGCAGCTGTCATTCCAGAAGGAATATCAAAACGATCATAATATCCATCACCATAATAGACAGCGCATCCACCGCCGGTCACAGCATTCATCTGTCCTTTTCCTAGGCGGAAACTTTCAAGGTCTTTAAGTGTCTTCATAACACAAAAGTATTAGTGTGGTTAAATGTTTTGCGATATGCTCAGCCCTTATCGCTTGGCTTTTTGTTTGCAAACAATATCTTTATTACACACTCGTTACAGTGTGAATTCTCCTGTATATTTTACTCCTTGTATATTTAGCAATAGAGTATATGTTCCTTTCGTCTCTTCTTTTAAATCCAATTGAATATGGTCGGTGCCGGCATATATCATGGAATAGACTTGTTCACCTGTCTCTTTATTAGTAATAGTAACCGCTGAGTATGTTGCGGTTTCTCCTAATCGGATAGTGACAATGCTTCCATTTTGGTAAGCCGTTGGAACATCAACGATGGATGTCGGGACTATATCTTTAGCTGTTAAGATTTCGATTTCTTCAATGGTTTGTGCCTTGGCTACAAAACTCATACAACAGAAGAAAATGAATAGTAGACTCTTTTTCATATTGTATTGATTTATAAGTTTATCCTGGTAGCAAACATACGAATAAAATCAATAGGTTGGTGCTCTGCAACCGTTACATAAAAAGAGAAAAGCGTTACAAGTTGATATGTTGTAATTATAGCTTTCTCGATGAAATGGGGCGTTTTTATTTATCGAATATGATTCGGAAGGTTTCTTCCGCCATATTTTTCTTTAATCTGCTTTTGCGGGTTCGCAAGGCTCCTGCAGGAGTTTTCATACAGTACACAATGGTCCGGCTTTTGTATTTCAGCGCAGACAGTATGCAGAAATAGATATCTTCTTTGGACATGTTCGGGTATATTTGATTGAGGCAGGTAATAAAGCCATTGAAGTGTAATTTCAGTTCCTTATAAAGTGATTCTTGTTCTGACAGTTTTATATAGTTGCCGGGTAGAATTGTTTTTTCAACTGTTTCCAGATTCTTTCCCCACTGGGATGTCTGGAATGATTGGATGCCATTCCGGAGAATATCCTGTTTGAACCTTGTTGCTGTTTCGGGTAATCGGATTTCTTCGCCTACTTTTTCTTTTAGAAATGTGCTGATGGTTTGTGTTTGGTCCAATGAGTTCAGCTTTTCTTGCTTGAGTTCTTTTTCTTTTCTTTTTTTCTTTAAATATTGGTAAATGCCAAAAGCACCCGATAAAAGTACAATCAGGCAAATTGCAATGACATAATATGTATTCCTGTTTTCGACCTCTATCTCTTTCCGTTGTATGGCCAAAGCATATTGTGTGTTTAGTTCTTCAACTTTTTGATGTCGCTGCATCTGGAGGATGGAGTCACGATATATGTTGAAAGAATCATTGTATGCATAGGCTGCCGGATGATTATTGGCTTTCTTTTCTACTTTATATAAATAGAAGTAGCCGGTAGTCTTGCTGTATAGGTTACCGGACAGACAGCTTTTCTTCAAATAGAACCTGGCAGAATCCATCTTATTGCCATAATATAATAATTGCCCTTTCAAACTGAGATTAGTGGCTGAACTGTCTTTTCTTATGGCAAGGTTTATGGTGTTGTTGGCTTTCAGTGTATCTCCTTCGTGTAAATAGACTTTGCTGATATCATTGAGTATGTTGGCCTCCCAATAATTGTTTTGAGACTTTTGGCTGATGGCCAATGCTTGTTGGTAATAAAACAGGGCACTGTCGCTCTTATGTTTTAATAAATGGGTCTGTGCCAATTCCCGATATGGAAAGAATAAGAGCGAAGAATCATCTAAAGCCTTGGTCACTGCATGGCATTCCCGATACATATCCATGGCTTTATTATATAGATTCTGTTTTTTGTATATCGTTCCTAAGTCAAAATAGATTTGCATCAGTAGTTTGCTCTTGTTGTTTTCCGGCATTTTTTTTAACGCTGTTAGTAACATTCTGACGGCGAGTGTATCTTGTCTGAGGTTCCGCTTTATTCGTCCTAAGTAAAAATAGCTTTTGGCGGCATTGATGCTGTTTTTCTCTTTTTTGTAATAGTTTACGGCTGTTTGTATCAACGAATCTGTCGGCGGAAGAAGATGGGTTTTATCACAGGCTTGTGTGTAAAGCAAAGCATAATCCGCTCGGACTTGGTTGCGCAAGTTTTCGGGGTGACTGATATTTTGAAGTATATGTAAAGCGCTGTCCGGGTTTTCTTCCATGCAGGCTTCAGCTGTGGATAAGGCTTCTTTTACGGATGGAGGTACATTATATCGGCATCCGTAAAAGGTGAGTATGGATAGTAATATGAGTATTGTTTTTCTCATTTGGGTATTTATTAGTGACAAAGGTACTATTATTCGTTGAATATGTCTGTCTCTCAAGCACTGATATTTATCTCCCGGCAGCTGAAAGATGAAAGCTGAACGTTCGAGGGGGGGAGGAGTAGGGAGGAAAGGGCTGAAGTATAAGGAGATAAGGGGCATTTCATTCAAAGGGTAAAATATTTTTCTTTTGATGCAGTATTTGGGTTAAATTGACATTTTATAAGTAAAACGAAAATGTTTCTGTTTGCCGAAAGATAAGAAAAATGAAGAATGAATCACTAACTCTGAGACATCGTATCGGACTGGAAATAGCCCGGAAGTTGAATAATGATTTGCTGAAAGAACATCCGTTGAAACAATTGTTTTGGGAATGTACGTTGCGCTGTAACCTGCATTGCCGGCATTGCGGAAGTGATTGCAAGAAGATAGCCGGGCACCCTGACATGCCGAAAGAAGACTTTCTGAAAGTGCTTGACAGCGTGGCGGCATCTACAGATTCGCATAAGGTATTTGTCATTATTACAGGCGGCGAACCGTTGATGCGAGAGGATTTGGAGGAATGTGGGAAGGCTATATATGAGAAAGGATTCCCATGGGGGATGGTGACTAACGGACTTTATATGACGCGCGAACGTTTTCGCCGCTTACTGGCATCGGGGTTGCATACGGCAACGGTCAGCCTTGACGGATTTGCGGCAGATCATAACTGGATGAGGGGGAATCCACAGAGCTTTGAACGTGCGGTGGAGGCGATAAAAATGATGGCGGAAGAGCCGGGGTTTGTGTTTGATGTGGTGACTTGTGTCAACAAGCATAGTTATATGCGTCTGGAGGAGATGAAGGAGTTTTTGCTGAGTTTGGGAGTGAAACGCTGGCGGCTTTTCACTGTGTTTCCTGTCGGCCGTGCGGCAAAAGATTCGGAACTGCAATTGTCGAACGGGGATTTTCGCGGAGTGATGGAGTTTATCAAACGTACGCGCAAGGAGGGAAGGATAAAGACGGCTTATGGCTGTGAAGGTTTTCTCGGGAACTATGAGGGAGATGTGCGCGATTATTTCTTTCATTGCCAGGCGGGGGTATCGGTAGGGTCTGTTCTGGTGGACGGTGCTATTTCTGCTTGTCCCAGCATCCGTGCCGATTATCATCAAGGCAATATTTATGAGGACGACTTTATGGAGGTATGGAATAATAAATACCGGCCTTACCGTGACCGCGAGTGGATGCGCAAAGGGGAGTGTGCCGACTGTAAGTTTTTCCGTTATTGCAAAGGAAACGGTATGCATTTGCGTGACGGGAATGGGGACTTGCTGTTTTGCCATTATAAAAGGTTGCAAACATTATAAAACTAGAGAATATGAACATGAAAAAGAAAATTGCAGTGCGTAAGTTGTTATCCGGCGTATTGGTATTGTTGGGCTTTACTGCTTGTGACAGTGATGACCCCGGTAATGGGTTATGTGAATATGGGACTCCCTCGGCTGATTATCAGGTGAAAGGAAAAGTTCTTGACCCAACCGGGAAGCCGATAAAAGGTGTACAGGTGGTGGTAAAGGATTTGAATGCTTATTTTGTGAAGGGCGAGAAGGACTATGTGGTGGATTATGACACTGTGTATACGGATGTAAAAGGTGAGTTCGAGAGTGACAAGGCGCATACTTTCAGCATAGGCAGTCAGGAAGTGCTCTTCCATGATGTGGATGGAGAGGAGAATGGGGGAGAATTTGAATCTGCTACTCTGAAGACGGATCAAATGGATATATCGCAAATAAAAGAAGGCGGAAGCTGGTATTCGGGAGCTTATGAACTGAAGGCTGAGGTGAAACTTTCGCCGAAGAAGAAATAATCTAAAAAATAAAACTGAATTAATCCATTCTATTATGAAAGGGCTGTGGCGGTAATTAACCTGCCCAGCCCTCCCTGTCTAAATTTCTGTAACTGATGGCTTCCGCCAAATGGGTGGAAGTAACCCGCTCGCTGTTGTCGAGGTCGGCAATGGTTCTTGCCACTTTCAGGATGCGGTCATAGGCACGTGCCGAAAGGTTGAGGCGTGTCATGGCATTGCGCAGCAGATTGAGCCCCTGTCCGTCGGGTTCGGCATATAGGTGGAGCAGTCGGCTTTCCATCTGTGCATTGCAATATATTCCCGGATGGTTGGCAAATCTTTTCTCTTGTATCTTTCTTGCGTTGATTACTCTTTCGCGGATGGAGACGCTGCTTTCCGCCGGTTGTGTTTCCGATATCTTGTCGAAAGGCACGGGGACGATTTCTATTTGTATGTCGATACGGTCGAGCAGGGGACCTGAAATGCGGTTCAGGTAGCGTTGTACTTGTCCGGGGTTGCAGACGCATGCCTTGGTCGGATGGTTATAGTATCCGCACGGACATGGGTTCATGGAGGCTACCAACATAAAACTTGCCGGATAGTCGAGGCTGTATTTGGCGCGTGATATGGAGATGTAACGGTCTTCTAATGGTTGCCGGAGCACTTCAAGCACACTGCGGTTGAACTCCGGCAGCTCGTCCAAAAAGAGGACACCGTGATGTGCCAGACTGATTTCTCCGGGTTGCGGGTTGCTTCCTCCGCCCACCATTGCAATCTGCGAAATGGTGTGGTGAGGGCTTCTGAAGGGGCGTGTGGCTATCAGGGATGAATCTTTTCCCAACTTTCCGGCAACGGAGTGTATTTTGGTCGTTTCCAGGCTCTCTCCCAGCGATAGGGGCGGGAGAATGCCCGGCAATCGTTTCGCCATCATTGATTTTCCACTTCCGGGTGCACCAATCATAATCAGGTTGTGTCCGCCTGCGGCGGCTACTTCGAGTGCGCGTTTCACGTTTTCCTGTCCTTTTACGTCTGCAAAGTCATAAGGAAAGTTTTCTTGATTCTTATAAAATTCTTCGCGTGTGTTGACTGCGGTGGGTTCCAGTATCCGTTCGTTATTAAAGAACTCTATGACTTCTTTTATATTTTCCACTCCGTATACATTCAGGTGGTTTACCACGGCTGCTTCGCGGGCATTTTGTTTGGGAAGGATGAAGCCTTCAAATCCTTGTTCGCGGGCACTGATGGCAATGGACAAGGCCCCCTTGATGGGCTGCAGACTTCCGTCGAGGCTCAGCTCGCCTATAATAAGGTAGCGCGATAACTTTTCTTCGGAAACGATTTGGGCGGCAGCCAATATCCCGATGGCCAAAGGCAGGTCATAGGAAGAGCCTTCTTTCCGTATATCGGCCGGAGCCATGTTGACGACTATCTGGCTGGTGGGAAATTTGTATCCGTTGACCTGCAGAGCGGAGATGATACGTTCGTGACTTTCTTTTACGGCTGAGTCTGGCAGACCGACAAGGAAGAACTTTATACCGCGCGAACTATTGACTTCAATAGTTACAATGGTTGCATCAATTCCTTGTACAGCCGCGCCATAGACTTTTACTAGCATTTTATTATTTTTTCTTCTTACGAGCCTTTTCTCTTTCGGCTGCTTTTGCGGCTTTCTCTTTTTCTTTGTCTTGCTCTATAAGTTGTTTTACTTTGTCTATTAGTTCTTTTCCTCTGATGTCTCTGGCGATAACTCGTTTATTGGGGGCTATCAGCAGATTGGAGGGCAGGCGGGTGATGCCTTGTTGCTTGACGATGGAGTTGTCCCAGCCTTTAAAGTCGCATACTTGTTTCCATTGGATTGTGTCTTTGTCGCATGCTTTCAGCCATTCTTTCTTGTCTAAGTCCAGTGACAGGCTGACAATGATGAATTTTTCTTTTTTCAGTGCTTTCTGCACGGCGACCAGTGAATCCTGTGCCGCTACGCTTTCTTTGTTCCAGCTTGCCCAGAAATCGAGAAGGACATATTTGTCTTTCATTTCTTTCCAGCCGATGCTTTTCCCATTTTTATCGGTACAGGAAATCGTGTTTAGGCTCTGCCGGTTCAGTTCGTTCTTTTCTTTCAGCTTGGCCTGAAGGTCAATCATGTAGGGGGTATCCTTGATGCTCCCGCTTAGTCCCTGTATCAATTCATCCATCCGCGTATAGTCGGGAAGACTGTCTTGCACGTAATATTGTTCTATCAGATAGATGTTGGCAAATGAATGGGGATTTTCTTTGATGAGGCGGTCTACCGTGAACATAAGGCTGTCTGCTTTTGCCTCCTTGATGGTTTGCAAGATATATGCCATTCTTTCGTTGTCGCCTTTCCCTTTGATTTGTATATCTCTGGGGGTACCGTCCCATGTCACGCTTTCTCCTTTGTCGGCAAACACGGGAAGTGTTTCTTTATCACTGAGCAGCAATGAGAAGATGGTGAAAGTATCGGGGGTAATGGTGTAATTGAATTTTCCGTTTTGGGCGATAATTGTGTCCAGTTTATAGTTGGGTTCCTGATAGAAAACGAGTATGGTATCAGAAGACAAGCCGCTGATATTCCCTTTTAAAGTGAAAGTGCTCTTCTTGCCGCAACCGGTCAGCAGGAGTATGAGCGCAAGGAAAAGAAAAGATAATTTTTTCATCTTAAATTATTTTCTGCGAAAATACTCATTTTGCAGGTAATGGGCGGTATAAATAGAAGTTATTTTGCATAAAAAAACCGGGATATCCTTTAAATGGATATCCCGGTCTGTTTATTTGGCTATTTTAGATAGTCCGATTATTTGATAGAATCAGCAAATTTAGCGAATTCGCGGTCGTTTGCAGCTTTCTGAGCTATTGAAGCGTCCTTAGCGATTGCGCTCTTAATGCTGCTGCTTACCAATGAAGCGTTGTTAGTGCGGGCACCAACGATAGCCATTAAGTAATCAGTCATTGCATCAGGATTCTTGATAGCAGACAAAGTAGCTTTTGCCTTGTTGTAGTCCTTAGCCAAAATCTGAGCTTGAGCAGCACTGTTAGTCTTAGCGTCACCGAATGCGTTTACAGCTCTGTCATACTGACCTTGTTTGATGTACAGGTTACCAAGAGCTTCGTTAGCAGCGTTAGCACCTGTAGCCTTACCTAAGTAAGATTCAGCAGCAGCTACATTACCCTTAACCAATTCGCAAAGACCAAGGTTAGCGTTTACTTCAGGAGCGTTAGCGTTCTTAGAAGCAGCTTGTTTGAAGTAAGATTCTGCTTTGGCAGCGTCACCGGCAGCAAATGCCATTTCACCTAAGTTGTTGTAAGCACGGAAATCGTTAGGATACAACTGAGTAGTCTTAGTGAAGATAGCTTCTTTGCGAGCGTTGTCGTTAGTCAAAGTAGCAGCATACAATAATTCTTCTACGCTCAATACTTTAGCATCTGTGTTGAATGCTTCGTTGATTTCGTCATCGCTGCGGCCGATGATGTCATAGTTGGCAGTCAGACGTGCACGACGCAACTGAGGCAGGATTTCGTCAGCCAAAGTTTTGTAAACTGAAGAGATGTTCTTGATTTCAGCTTCTCTTTGTTCAGGATCCTGATACATAGAAAGAACGCGCAAAATCAAGTCTTTATCCTGCAAGTTTGATTTAGAAACCAATTCCTGGAAACCTTCCCAGTCTTGTGCAGTATATTTTGCATCGAGGTTAGTATCGATTTTGCCTTTCTTCAATTGACGTTGCATATACTTTTCTGTGTTACCTTCACGGTTTTCAGCCAAACCTGTATTCAGTTTAACACCACCGTCAGGAGAAGCGTATGCAGAGATTTCGATGTTGTTCAATTTGTAGTTCTTAGTGTCAGCGTTTACTTCAGCAACTTTCTTGTGGAATTCTTTCATATCGTCTGAATTCAATTCGCTGTTGCGTAAGTTAGCCTGTTGGATTAAGAACATGATGTTGGCAGTCTGAGCGTCTTTGATGATGCGTTGGAAAGCGTCGTTTGCATAAGATGCATTTGAGCTGGCAGCAGTAGGCAATTCAGAAGTAGCGATTACACCGTCTGCAATTTTCACAGAAGGAATGGTATATGTCTTTTTGCCTTTTGTGATTTTGAAATCAAGATATAATTCAGAGTTAGCCATTTCGGGAACATAGTCGAAAGAAGCTTTCATAGTATAGCTACCACCTACCTTATAAGAAATAGTCTGTCCGTTTCCTTCTACTTTTTCACCTTGGAATACAGCGGGCTGACCTTTAGCTTCGCCACCTTTCCATCTTAATACCGGAGTTACTTCAACAGTAGCTTTTTTCTTCATGTACTTTTCGGGGAACTTACCATTGATAGTTACAGGCACTTTACCACCGATTGCTTCAAGCACTTCAGGGTTAGTTGTGAAATAGTCAGAAGACAATTCTCCCATCTTGCCGCATGATGACAGGGCAAGGACCAATAAAGCCACTAGGGGCAAATACAACTTTTTAATCATAGTTACTTTAATTATTTAACGTTTGTAATGTAATTTCTACTAAAGCCGCGTTTTTGTATGCATCTTTGGGTGCAAAGATAGAAAAAACTCTATTATCTGCTAACTTTAAATGGGCCTTTTTTTTCAAAATATCTTAAAAAAGGACGTAGAAATGAACACTTTATTTATGTTCCTCTCTGAATTTGATGTTGCGAGGATGATGCTCAATGATTTCACTGCGTAGCATATTGCGGTCAATGTGTGTATAAATTTCTGTAGTTCCGATACTTTCGTGCCCCAACATACATTGGATGGCACGTAAATTTGCCCCTCCTTCGAGCAAGTGGGTGGCAAAGGAATGGCGGAAGGTATGGGGGCTGATGGTCTTTTTCAAACCGGTGCGTCCGGCCAGTTCTTTGATAATGTGGAAAACCATGATGCGCGAGATGTTTTTCCCAAAATTGCTGATGAACAGAAAATCCTCGAAACCGGGTTTTATTTTCATTAAGTTGCGGTCGGGGAAATATAGATTAATTTCTTTTACAGCACGTGGGGAGATGGGGACCAGGCGTTGTTTGCTTCCTTTTCCTTCTACCTTGATGAAATTTTCATTTAAGTACAGGTCGGACAATTTCAGGTTGCAAAGTTCGGATACACGGAGCCCGCAGCTATAGAGCGTTTCGAGGATAGCTCGGTTTCGTTGCCCTTCTTTGGTGCCTCTGTCTATGCTCTCTATAAGACGGTCTATCTCTTCTACGGTGAGTACTTCGGGCAGTTTGAAGCCTGTTTGCGGAGACTCAAGCAGTTCGGTTGGGTCGGCTTCCAGATAGTCTTCGAGCACAAGGAAATGATAAAAAGACCGGATACCCGACAGGATGCGTGCCTGCGAACGGGGGTGGATACCGATGTCACGCAGTCCGGCTGAAAATGTTTCCAGATGTTCTAATGTCACCTCCAAAGGATGGAGATTTTCAAGGGTCAGATAGGCCATTAGTTTGTCTAAATCTGTGAGATAAGCATCTACCGTATTGGTAGATAGAGACTTCTCCAACTTTAAATATTGCTTGTATTTCGCTAATATCTTATCTGTTTTCTCGGTTCTTTTCATTTCTTTTTTCTAACTTTGTGCCCAAATTCCCTGCAAAGGTATTAAAAGTTCAGACAAAGCATTAAATATGAAAATACAAATTATTAATGGGCCTAATATCAATTTATTAGGCAAACGTGAACCTTCCATTTATGGGGCTGTTTCATTTGAAGACTATTTGGCGGATTTGAAACGTGCTTATCACAATATTGAGATTGAATATTATCAGTCGAACGTGGAGGGAGAGATGATAAATAAGATTCATGAGGTGGGGTTTGACTATGACGGTATTGTGTTGAATGCCGGAGCATATACTCATACTTCCATTGCTTTGCAGGATGCTATACGGGCTGTGACGGCCCCGGTGATTGAAGTGCATATCTCGAATGTGCATGCCCGTGAGGAGTTCAGACATAAATCAATGATTTCATGTGCTTGTCTGGGAGTGATTTGCGGGTTCGGACTGGATTCCTATCGATTGGCGATAGAGGCGTTGTTGATGAAGAAATAAAATTTTAGGTACGTATATAATAAGGTGATAAGATTATGATGTTGAAACAGACAAAAATCGTGGCGTCCATCTCAGATGAGCGTTGCGAAGTTGAATTTATTAGAGACTTATTCAAGGCAGGTATGAATGTGGTTCGTATGAACACGGCGCATGCTTCGCGTGAAGGTTTCGAGAAGTTGATTAAAAATGTGCGTGAGGTTTCCAATCGCATTGCTATATTGATGGATACAAAAGGGCCTGAAGTGCGTACAACTGTCATTGCAGGTGGTGAACCTATTCCTTATAACATCGGTGACCGTGTGAAGATTGTAGGGAATCCTAGTCAGGAAACGACTCGTGAGTGTATTGCTGTGTCTTACCCCGGTTTTGTGCATGACCTTCAGGTGGATGGTGATATTCTGATTGATGATGGTGATTTGGAGTTGCGTGTAGTAGATAAGACGGATGAATATTTGGTTTGTGAGGTGCAGAACGAGGCTACTTTGGGTAATCGTAAAAGTGTGAATGTTCCGGGTGTCCGCATCAATCTTCCTTCGTTGACGGAAAAAGACCGTAACAATATATTGTATGCTATCGAGAAGGATATTGATTATATCGCTCACTCTTTTGTCAGAAACAAGCAGGATGTATTGGATATCCGTCAGATATTGGATACCTATGGTAGTGATATCAAGGTTATTGCCAAGATTGAGAATCAGGAGGGTGTTGACAACATCGACGAGATTCTGGAAGTGGCGGATGGTGTGATGGTAGCGCGTGGAGATTTGGGTATTGAAGTTCCGCAAGAGCGTATTCCGGGCATCCAACGTATGTTAATCCGTAAATGTATTTTGGCCAAGAAACCGGTAATCGTGGCTACCCAGATGTTGCATACCATGATTAATAATCCGCGTCCTACCCGTGCGGAGGTCACTGATATTGCCAATGCCATTTATTATCGGACGGATGCATTGATGTTGAGCGGTGAGACTGCATACGGAAAATATCCGGTGGAAGCAGTAAAGACCATGACGAAGGTGGCTGCCCAGGCAGAGAAAGATAAATTGTCGGAAAATGATATCCGGATTCCGCTGGATGAGTCTTCTAATGATGTGACTGCATTTCTTGCAAAACAGGCTGTGAAGTCGACCAGCAAATTGAATATCCGTGCTATCATAACCGATAGTTTCAGTGGACGTACAGCTCGTAACATTGCAGCTTTCCGTGGAAAGTACCCGGTATTGGCTATCTGTTATAAAGAAAAAACCATGCGCCATCTGGCTTTGTCTTATGGTGTAGAGGCTATCTATATGCCTGAAAAGGCAAATGGGCAGGCTTACTACTTTGCTGCTTTGCGCAAGTTGTTGGACGACGGTGTTTTGTGTGAGAGCGACATGGTGGCATACCTGAGTAGCGGTAAGCAAGGAACGCAGACTTCATTCCTCGAAATCAATGTGGTGGGAGATGTGCTGAAGTATGCAATGGATTATGTGCTTCCCAACCGTAACCGTTATTTATAATACCGGCCGGCATGAAAGAAACGGATGCTATTGACGAATATATCCTTCAGCATATCGATGAAGAAAGTGATTATCTGAAGGCTCTTTATCGTGATACGCACGTCAAGTTATTGCGTCCCCGCATGGCTTCGGGCCATCTGCAGGGGCGTATGCTTACAATGTTTGTACGGATGATACGTCCTCGTCAGGTGCTCGAAATAGGTACTTACAGCGGTTATTCCGCATTATGTTTGGCCGAAGGGCTCGAAGAAGGGGCCGTGTTGCATACTTTTGAGATTAATGATGAGCAGGAGGACTTTACCCGTCCGTGGCTGGAAGGTTCACCTTATGCTGACAAGATAAGATTCTATATCGGCGATGCATTGCAGTTATTGCCGGATATGAACATTATGTTTGATTTGGCGTTTGTAGACGGTGACAAGCGTAAGTATATCGAATATTATGAGCTGGTGTTGAAGATGCTTTCGCCGGGTGGCTATATCATAGCCGACAATACGCTGTGGGACGGCCATGTGTTGGAAGAGCCGCATCACACCGACCTTCAGACTATCGGTATCAAGAAGTTTAATGATTTGGTGGCGGCTGACTCAAGGGTAGAGAAAGTGATTCTGCCGTTGCGTGACGGACTGACAATAATAAGAAAGAAATAAAATAAATAGTAATATGGAAACGACCAGACAAAATAAGATTTCCCGTCTTATTCAGAAAGAATTAAGCGAGATTTTCCTGCTTCAGACTAAAGCGATGAACGGTGTATTGGTATCGGTAAGTGCAGTTCGCATCAGCCCTGATATGAGTATAGCGCGTGTTTATCTCAGTGTGTTCCCTTCAGAGAAGAGTCAGGAAATAGTGAAGAATATCAATGATAATATGAAGTCTATCCGTTTTGAACTGGGTACGCGTGTACGCCATCAGTTGCGTATTATTCCCGAACTTAAGTTCTTTGTGGATGATTCGTTGGATTATGTCGAACGTATTGATGAACTGTTGAAAAAATAACCAACGGTGAATTTCCCCTTTTATATAGCGAAGCGTTACCTTTTCTCTAAGAAGTCGCACAATGCCATCAATGTTATATCAGCTATTTCGGTTTGCGGAGTAGCTTTGGCTACATTGGCAATGGTATGTACATTGTCTGTATTTAATGGATTTCAGGATGTGGTGGCTACCTTTTTCACTGCTTTTGATCCGGAATTGAAGATTACGGCAACTGTCGGAAAGGTTTTTGACGGGCAGGATGAGCGTATTCTGGAGTTGAAGAGGTTGCCTGAGGTGGCTGTCTTTTCCGAATCATTGGAGGAGAATGCAATGGTTCAGTATAAAGGCCGACAGACTATGGCTGTGATAAAAGGGGTGGAAGATAATTTTGACCGGCTGACACCCATAGACAGTATCCTTTTTGGACGGGGGGAACTGTTGCTTCATGATGAGGTGGCTGATTATGCTATTCCGGGCATCGAGCTGGTTTCGATACTCGGTACGGGAATCCGTTTTCTGGATCCGTTGGAAATTTATGCTCCCAAGCGGGGGGCAAAGGTCAATATGGCTAATCCGGCAGCCAGTTTCAACTCGGCTAATTTGTTCTCTAGCGGGCTGGTGTTTGCTGTGAATCAGCAAAAATATGATGCCTCATATATTCTGACTTCACTACAATTCGCCCGTAGGCTGTTTCAATATGATACGGAGGTGAGCTCGGTAGAACTAAGATTAAAGCCCGGTATCAATATCGGTAGTGCCAAGAAGAAGATACAGGCGATTTTGGGTGACGGTTTCCAGGTGCAGGATCGGTATGAACAGCAGGTGGACACGTTTCGCATTATGGAGATAGAGAAACTCATCTCTTATCTGTTCCTGACTTTTATTCTGATGATTGCGTGTTTTAATGTGATAGGTTCTCTTTCCATGCTTATTATTGATAAGAGGGCGGATGTGGTGACATTGCGCAATTTGGGGGCAAACGATAAACTGATTACACGGATATTTTTGCTTGAAGGACGTATGATTTCGTTCTTCGGGGCCATCATCGGGGTCGGATTGGGGCTGGCTTTATGCTTTATCCAACAGGAGTTCGGCTTGATTGCATTGGGAGGCGGCTCAGGAGCTGCCGGAAACTTTGTGGTGGATGCCTATCCGGTCAGTGTCCATGCCTGGGACATTGTATTGGTGTTCCTTACTGTATTGGTGGTAGGCTTCCTTTCTGTCTGGTATCCTGTGCGTTATCTCAGCCGCCGCCTGTTGTAATTGCTTTTTTCTTATTTCTACGTTAGATTAGTTCGTAACTGCTGATTTGGATAGGCATATCCAGATTATGAAGCACTTTTTCCAATAAGATACCTTCCCGATTGTCATATTCGTAACCGAACGTGGCACGGATGCCTTGCAAAATAAATTGTGTGGCACGGTCTAACGCAATTGGTAGGCTGTCGCCTTGCATTAAAGAACCGGTAATGACGCTTGTAAATGTATCTCCCGTGCCCGGATAGTGGGCAGGCAGGTAAGGACAGGTTACTTTCCAATAGCGGTCACTCGAACGATTATAGGCGTATACAGAAGTCTTCCGTGGGTCGCCTTGTACCGGAATACTGGTAATGATGACGGTCTCAGGACCTTTGTCCGATAGTTCGTGCAGGTAGGCTTTTAGTTCTTCATCTGAGTTTTCGGCTTTGTAGGGCTTGTCCAGCAGATAGAACAGCTCGGTCAGGTTGGGAGTAATGACATCGGCCTGAGTGATGAGATGGCGCATTTCGATAATCATCTCCTTGTCGAAGTTGGTATATAGTTTGCCATTGTCACCCAATACGGGGTCGATAACGATGAGACTGTCCGGTTGGCGGAAGTCATTAATAAATCCCGATACGATTTGAATCTGTCTGGGCGAGCCCAGATAGCCTGTATAAATGGCATCAAACTGTACTCCCAACTCTTTCCACTCGCCAATAATCTTGGGCATCTCGTCCGTCAGGTCGAGGAAAGAGAAATGAGGATACTGAGTGTGGCTGGATAATACTGCCGTGGGAAGCGGACAGACTTGAAAGCCCATCGAGGAGAGGATGGGAATGACGACGGTCAGCGAGACACGCCCTGCACCGGACAAATCGTGTACGGCAGCTATTTTCTTTACTTTGTTTGCATACATAATCTTTTCATAAATAGGTAATGATGCTATAACAGCCGGAAGGAGCAAAAGGTTATTCCAAAGTTATACTTTCTACTTCTATATTCTCCTGGCGCAAGAAGATGGAAGCGGATTCTTCAAACTTACCCGGACTCTCGGTCGTCAGAAAACGGCAACTGCTGCCTTTGGTGCAACGAGTGTCCATCTCTGTGTGGCGGTCTAGATAACTGCGCAAGCTGTGTGCCACATATTCTCCTTGTGCTACAATTTGTACGTGGGGAGGGGTAAACTGTTTGATTTTATCTATGAGCAACGGATAATGGGTGCATCCCAAAACGATGGTGTCTATTTGAGGGTCTGCTTCCAGCAGACGGTCGATATATTGCTTCACAAAGTAATCTGCGCCAGGAGACCGGAATTCATTGTTTTCAACCAATGGCACCCACATGGGGCAGGCCAGACCGGTCACTGTTATGTCGGGGAATAGTTTATGCACCTCCAGCGGATAGGATTCGGACTTGATGGTACCGGCGGTGGCAAGTATGCCGATGTGCCGTGTGCGGGTGATGTCTCCTATGCATTCGGCGGTAGGCCGTATCACGCCGAGTACGCGGCGGGTAGGGTCGTCTGATTTGGGCAGGTTCATTTGTTGGATTGTGCGGAGCGCTTTGGCTGATGCGGTGTTACAAGCCAATATAACCAGTGGACAACCCAAGTCGAAGAGTTTGTTTACCGCCTGTAGGGTGAACTCATAGACCACTTCGAACGATCGGGTACCGTAAGGGGTACGCGCATTATCTCCTAAATAGATATAATCGTATTCGGGCATGAATTCCCGGATTTTATCCAGAATAGTCAGTCCGCCATACCCAGAGTCAAAGATACCGACAGCACCGGTTGAAAGGGAAGATGGTTGATTCATGACAGTGGTCTATAAAAAGGCACGGATTACACGGATTAACACGGTTATGAGAGTCCGTGAAATCTGTGTAATCCGTGCCCAAAGGGGTTATCTTAATTATTTAAGTCCTAATTTACCTTTAACTATCGGAGTAACGTCTGTAGACAATGACTCGTTTACAAAAGGAATATCAGTTCTGTTCAGGTCGAAGATATAAACATATCCGCCTTCTTGTCCGACTGCTTTGATGGCATCATCTATCTTCTTATAGATAGGTTCCATCATTTCGGCGTATGCTTTCTGCAACTGTTGTTGAGCGTCAGCTTGAAATTGCATACCTTTTTCGTTCAGTTCCTGCAATTCTTTCTGGCGTCTTTCCTGAATA
Organism: uncultured Phocaeicola sp.; assembly: GCF_948499155.1. Lineage (NCBI taxonomy): Bacteria > Pseudomonadati > Bacteroidota > Bacteroidia > Bacteroidales > Bacteroidaceae > Phocaeicola > uncultured Phocaeicola sp. The sequence goes on from NZ_CAOOSE010000032.1 coordinate 26,020, forward strand.
TTCTTAGGCAAGTTAGCCTGTTCTTGTTGGTACTCAGTGAATTTCTTAGTCAATTCATCTGAAGCACGTTTCATTTCATCTTCGTATTGTTTTTGCTGAGCCTGAATGTCAGTCTGAGCTTTGGTGTATTCCGGCATTACAGTGAGAATCTCTGCAAATTTAACATGACCGAATTTTTGGGCAAATACGCTCATTGGAGCGATAAGTAAAAGTAATAAAGCAATTTTCTTCAACATAGTTCTATTTTTTATTAGTTATTGCAAATTTGATTATCAGGTGCAAATGTATGAAATTAATTTGAATATCCTAGTTTTGAAAGCACTTCATTGCTGATATCAATACGCGGAGATGCAAAAATAATACTTTGGGCAGATGAACGGTCGACTACTGCATCGTATCCGTTTTGTTGGGCTATTTGCTTCACTGCCTCATATATTTTGTCCTGAATAGGGTTAATCAGCGCTTGTTGTTTTTTAGCCATTTCTCCTTCCGGACCAAAGTATTTTTTTCTCAGCTCTGCAGCTTCTTTTTCTTTAGCTATAATCGCTTCCTCCTTCTGAGATTTCTGTACAGCCGACAGTGAAGAGGCTGCTTTCTGATACTCCTTATACAGTGCTTCGGCTTCTTTAGCTTTAGCTTCTACTTCAGCCTGATATTGTTGGGAAGCCTGATTCAATTGGTTATTTGCCTGTTCGTATGCAGGGATATTTTTTAGAATATACTCCATATCAATCAAAGCAAATTTTTGCGCGCTGGCTGTGAATGCACAAGCCACAAATAATAGAGATAATAGAATAGCCTTTTTCATAATCACTTCGTTTTATGGGTTGTTAAAACTCTTGTCCTAAGATAAAGTGGAACTGACTGCCACCATATTGGCTGCTACCGTTAATCTTATCGAAACCGTATGCCCAGTCGATACCCATCATACCAATCATCGGTAAGAAGATGCGGACACCGACACCGGCCGAACGCTTCAAACTGAATGGGTTGAATTTGCCGACTTCCGTCCAAGCATTACCGCCTTCAACAAATCCTAATGCATAGATACTTGTTGAGTTTTCCAACATCAATGGATATCTCAACTCAGCACCTAAACGTACATAGGCGTAACCCTCGCTACCATAAGGTGTCAAAGCACCGTTTTCATAACCACGCAATGCTATGGTTTCTGAAGCGTAACTTGTACTATATCCGGTCATACCGTCACCACCCATATAGAATGTTTCAAACGGCGACTTCTTGTATTTGTTATAGTGACCCAACAGACCGAACTCTGCACGTGTCATGATAACCGGACATTTTGAGGCGCCTGTCAATGCTGTATACGTCTTGGCTTTGAATTTCCATTTATGGTATTCAATCCAGTTGAACATACTTGCAGCTTCATCATAGTCATCTTTTCCGTAAGTAGAATAATCCTTGTTGCTGAACAATGAGTACGGCGGGGTCAGTTGTACCGATGCCGAGAACTCAGAACCGCGACGCGGGAATATCGGATTATCCGTAGAGTTACGTGCCAAGGTGAATCCCAAACTCAGGTTGTTGCAACTACCTGTAGACATATATTCGCCATTGTTCAGCTTGATGTACAAGTAGCTCCAGTCTTTCAAGATGAAACGCTGGTAAGACAATTCTGCGGTCAGTGTAAAATAGTCATCCGGCCATCTCAAGCGTTTACCCCAACCGATAGAAGCTCCATACATCTGGATAGACTTATCCGGGTCATAATATGACTCATAGTTATTGCCATAACTTCCTCCATAATAATTATTCATACCATACATGTAGTTATAATAGTTATTCATGTAGGCGGAGTTATAATAGTTGCTGCTGATATCAGTCTGAATGGAGTAGAACGCCGAAACAGAGAATGAATTAGGACGTTTGCCTCCAAACCACGGATCGAAGAACGATACGCTGTATGACTGATAGTAGCTACCGTTAGTCTGTCCGCTGATGGTCAATGTCTGTCCGTCACCTTGAGGCAGGAATCCACGGTAATTATCACTCTTATTGAACAAGTTGGCCATAGAGAAGTTCGTAAACTTCAGACTTAATTTACCGATAACACCAGTTTGTCCCCATCCGGCAGAGAATTCCACCTGGTCATTGGCTTTCGATTCCAAGTTCCAGTTGATATCAACCGTACCGTTAGCCATATCCGGTTGAACATCCGGTTGAATGTTTTCAGGGTTGAAGTGTCCCATCTGGGCAATTTCACGATATGAACGTTCCAAAGCTTCTTTGCTGAACAAATCACCCGGGCGTGTTCTTAATTCACGGCGCACTACATTTTCGTATAGACGGTCGTTACCATTGATACGCACTTTGTTGATACTTGCCTGCGGACCTTCCTGAATACGCATTTCGAGGTCGATAGAGTCCCCGTCGATATTCACTTCTACCGGGTCAAGGTTGTAGAACACATAACCGCGGTTATAATAGTTATTACCGATAGCATCTTCGTCTCCGCTCAAACGCTCATTCATGAGCTTTTGGTTGTATACATCTCCTCTCTTCATGCGGAATTGTTCATCCAGCATATCAGCCGGGAAGACGGTATTGCCTACCCATGTGACGTTTCGTAGATAATATTTGTCACCTTCTTCGATACGCATATATACATCTACGGTACGGTCGTCATAAGGAGTCACGCTGTCTACTACGATTTGAGCATCGCGATAACCCAACTCATTATACTTATCAATAATCTTTTGTTTGTCTTCTTCGTATTTCTCTTCGATGAATTTCTTTGAACGGAAGATATTGGCAAGCTTATTCTTTTCGTTTGTCTTCTTCATTACTCGTTTCAACTTCTTGTCGGTCAAAACGGTATTTCCGTCGATGGTAATCTGGTGTACTTTTACCTTTTCTTTCTTGTCAATCATCACATCTACGTCCACCTGCTCTTTGTTGTCGGCAAGGTCACGTTCGATAATTGTCACTTCGGCGTTTTTGAAACCTTTCTCGTCAAAGTGCTTTTTGATAAGGATTTTTGCGCGGTCAATCAGGTTAGGGGTAATCTGACTACCCTTTACCAAGCCCAATTTTGCTTCAAGGTCTTCTCTTTCGCTCTTCTTCACACCATGGTAACGGATATCGGCGATACGCGGACGTTGTGTCAAGAGTATCTTCAGGTAGATTTTATTGCCTACAATCTTTTCAGCCAATATCTGTACGTCAGAGAACAGACCATGTTTCCAATAACGTTTTACGGCTGAGGTGATATCATCGCCAGGAACGGTAATTACCTGTCCTACCGATAGTCCTGACAGACCTATCAGCACATAGTCTTCATAGTTCTTTACCCCTTCGACTTTGATTCCGCCGATTTCATATTTCTTGGGAGTTCCAGAGTAAAGTATTACCGGATTGTCGTTTTCTTGAACATTTGCTTCTTGAGCGTAGCTACTGACTGAGAAACAAAACAGACATGTAAGCGTTAATAGTATGAGTGAAATACGATATAGCATTTTATATAACTTTATATTTGTTCACTGGTTTTGCCGAAACGGCGTTCTCTCTGTTGATAATCACAAATGGCTTTGCAGAACTCTTCTTCGCGGAAATCCGGCCAAAAAGTATCGCAAAAATATAACTCGGAATAAGCGCATTGCCATAGCAGGTAGTTGCTGAGACGAACTTCACCTCCGGTACGGATTAATAAGTCTGGGTCGGGCATGAAGTGGGTACTCAGGTGCGCACTTATTACTTTGTCGTCTATGTTTTCAATAGCCAGTCTGCCGTCTTGCACTTCTGTGGCTATTTGTTTCATGGCTTCGGTCAACTCCCATTTGGAAGAATAGCTCAAGGCCAGAACCAAACACATTCCGGTATTGACGGAAGTTCGCTCGATGCATTGGTTCAGTCGTTCCAAGACCTCTGCCGGTAGTTTCTGGGTGTCACCGATGATGCGGAAGCTGATATTGTTCTTCATAAAGGTTTCCTCTTCGATAGAGTCCATGAGAAGGCTCATCAGTGCAGCCACTTCATCGACGGGACGATTCCAGTTTTCAGTAGAGAAGGTGTATAGTGTCAGGTATTTGACTCCCAAGCGGGCCGCTTCTTCAGCAATGATGTGCACAGTCTCGGCACCGGCCTGATGGCCGAAGCTTCGTTTTTGCCCACGTTGCTTGGCCCATCTTCCATTGCCATCCATGATGATGGCTACGTGGGCCGGTACACGGCTCTTGTCTATTTGCTCTCTATATAGCATGTCGCGTTCTGGTTTTATATACTTTTCTTAAAGCCTAATTTGTTGATTCTGCCTCGCCATACCTGACCGGAATTACTCCACATAATCCACAGGTAGTCATTCTTGTCGATTACATAAGAATAGTTGCCGTCGGCTTGCTTGTATAAGTTGGTAAATTCTTCGGGGAAGAATACATATCTTTTCACTTGCTTCCAAGTAATGCCATTGTTCACCGATTCATAGAATGCGCTGAAGGGTGCAAGGTTGGAACCATTTTTCTTGCCGGGACCGCCAAATGCATATAATTGGTTATTATAATGTATCATGGCGATATTGGCCAATTTGGGACAGAAGTCCAAATTATCTTTTTCCGGTGGATAGTCGCCCCATGTGTTTTCTGTGCTTAACTGGCCCCATACTACCGAAGTCGTATCGGTAGCAATCGGGTTTTCTCCCAAAACCAACATACGGTCTATTGAACTGTTGGTATTCAGAGGGTAAGAAACGAATGACAGGCTGGTTTCAGGAAAACCGTAAGGAACACTTTTCTGTTCTGTCCATTCTGTTCCGTTATGGGTTTCGACAAAAACATTATTAGTATTGATTGCTATCAATTTATTGTTCTTTTCCGGATTGTTTTGGGAATAGATGTTTGAAACCAACATCTTCAAAGCGGGTGCTGATTCTATTTTGCTCCAATCAGTACCATTTTCCGACTGGTACAATTGATTTTCTGCAATAATGTATAAATGGTCTCCCCATGCCATGGCAGTGGAATAGTCAGCTTTCTCTCCGAACGGCAACGGTTGCAAGCTACTCCAACTATGGCCGTCGGTGATGCTTGTTGTCGTTACGGCAACTTGTTCTTCGCCCTGACGGACCGCAAATACATAAATCTTATCGTTGAAATAAACGGCCTTTTGTGCCTGAATAGCACTACCGTTGAAGTCACTGCTTAAATTAGACCATACCAATGAATCGGGTTCCTGCTTATGGACATTGATTTCAGCTGTATAGACTGCACCATATTCCATGCTTTGCGCCAATACCTTAAACTTGACAGGACTTTCAAAATTCAAAGAGTCGCTGGATGTCCACAAAGAATCCTTATCGGCTACAATCAGAATATAAGGAGTGTCCGCAGTGATTTCCACCACTACCTTGCTGACATTGGTACCTACCGGAAGTGAGTCGGCATTATAGATACGTCTTTCTATCTGGTCAATGATAAAAGGATAATCCGAGCCTTCCACGATGGCTGTCAGTGTTGTGTCTTTCCCGTTAACTGTAGCGGTGTATTTGGTCTCTATGTTATCTTTAATCGAGAAAGCAGTAATACTGGCTTCCGAGCTTGGAGTCACTTCGTTATCGTCATCGTTCAAACATGATGTAATCATAAAAGCGGCCATAAGCAGCCCTGTGATAACTGTCAAAAACTTTATTTTCATTTGCAAATGAGTCTTTTTGTTACAAGTCGCAAAAGTAGGAAGATTTTTTTCTATATAGAAGTTTTGGAACAAGTTTTATATTAATTTATAGATAAACTTCCGCTTTTTATCTGCTAATCAGACGCATTTTGTCTGTGAGTCTGTGGGTGGCAGGCATGAAAAAAATCTCTTCCGAAGTATCTTTCGCTCTTATTAAAGTATTTTTTTTGAATAGTGGGAGCTGTAACTCCGTCTTTCAGGAAGAGGGGAGATTGCTCTATATAAGCTTCGTCCCACAATTCTGAATCAATAAAGGATTGAAGCAGTATGCTACCTCCTTCAACCAGTAAAGACTGGAGCTTTTTCTCGTATAGAAATGCCATTATCTGTGGCAGGATGTCACGCCCGAAGTCCAGGACTATGAACCTGGCATCGGGCTGGGGAGGCTCTTTTTGTGTGAATATGTAAGTCGGCACTTCTTCGTTGAACAACGAGAGATGGGGAGGAAGGGTTAAGTCCTTGTCTATAACCAGACGGACGGGATTCTTGCCATACCAGTTGCGGGTGGTCAGCGAAGGGTTATCCAACAAGGCTGTCCGGCGCCCTATTAAGATAGCATCGTGCTCGGCTCTTTTTTTATGCACGACCATCCCGGTGAGGGGGCTTGACAGGACCACCGGCTTTCCCTCTGTGCGGTTGATGTCGATAAAACCGTCTGCAGACTCCGCCCATTTCAACGTGATATAAGGACGTTTCTGTGTGTTAAAAGTAATGAAACGTTTGATGAGCCGGCGACATTCTTCTTCCAAAACTCCGACTGTTACTTCTATTCCGGCTTGGCGCAATTTATCGATACCTCGTCCGGCAACAAGAGAGAAGGGGTCCATACATCCTACGACGACTCTAGGGATACCTTTCTTTATAATAAGATCGGCGCAAGGAGGTGTTTTCCCATAATGAGAACAAGGCTCCAGGCTGACATACATGGTTGATTCCTTTAAAAGACTCTCATCTTTTACTGAACGGATGGCATTTACTTCTGCATGGGCTTCTCCGCATCGGATGTGATAACCTTCGCCTATAATAGTGTCTTTGTGCACAATCACTGCCCCGACCATGGGATTGGGGGCAGTGGTGCATAAGCCGTTGTGTGCCAGTTGCAGGCATCTGGATATATATTTTTCGTCTTTTGTCATAACCATACGGTTTAAATTTCTACTTTTGCATATAATTAAACAGCTAATGAATCCTATTGTACATTATATAAAGCAAGCTCTCACAGGTTACTATCCCGATTTCGAAGCAGCATCTTTGGCAAAATTGCTGTTGACGCAAGTGTTCGGGTTCACTGTGCTCGAACTGTATGGAGGCAAAGATAGAAGTTTTTCGGAAAATGAGCAGAAGCAATTAGATGATATTCTGATTCGTTTGCAAAAATATGAACCGGTTCAATATATTATCGGTATGGAAATGTTTTACGGACTTTCGTTTGAGGTTGATGAAAATGTGCTGATACCTCGTCCCGAAACGGGAGAACTGGTTGAGTGGATATTGAAGGATAATAAAGAGGACGGACTTCGGGTGCTTGATATTGGTACCGGAAGCGGATGTATACCGGTTGCTCTCGCTAAGTTTTTGCCGCAAGCTCATGTCGCGTCATGGGATATTTCTGACGGAGCGTTGGAGGTCGCACGGCGTAATTGCAAGCGAAATGATGTAAAGGTGCGGTTGGAGCGGAAAAATGTCTTGCAAGCCTTCCCTTCGGGAGAACAGTATGATATCATCGTCAGCAATCCGCCTTATATTACAGAAAAAGAAAAGGTAGCTATGGAGGCCAATGTTTTGGAGTGGGAGCCTTCTATCGCCTTGTTTGTTCCTGATGAACAACCTTTGCTTTTCTATACTAAAATAGCCGGGCTGGGGCTTGAAATGTTGGTTTCGGGCGGCAGGCTTTATTTTGAAATCAACCGGGATTATGGTGCCGCTACGGTAGGTATGCTCGAAAGGTTGGGGTATCATCATGTAGAATTAAGAAAAGACTTATCCGGCAATGACCGGATGATAAAGGCAATAAGATGAAGAAAGAATGTAGCGAAAGCGAAGCTCGCAATAAGGCGGAAGCCTATTGCTCGTCTGTAGAGCGGTGCGTGTCCGAAGTAGAGGCAAAACTCGAACAATGGGGGGCGGACCATGAAATAAAGGACAGAGTGATTGAACATTTGATAAAGGAAAAATATATCGACCAACGGCGCTATTGTGCTGCCTTTGTACGTGATAAGTATCGGTTTAATCAATGGGGACGGATGAAAATCGTGCAGGCATTGCGCTTGAAAAAGATACCGGCAGATGTGATTAGCCTAGGCTTGGAAGAGATTGACGAGAGTGAATATTTGTCCATTCTTTCGGGACTTGTAGAACAGAAGAAGAGAAGCATCAAAGCAAATACGGACTATGAACGCAATGGCAAATTGATTCGCTTTGCCATCGGTCGTGGTTTTGAGATGGAAGAAATACTTCGGTGTGTGAAACAGATAGATGCCGATGTGGAGTATTTGGACTGATTTGTGGGATTTGTTCTTTCCCGAATGTTGTATCATTTGCGATGAACATTTGATGAAGCATGAGCACTTCTTATGTTTCCGCTGTTTGGCGGCTTTGCCACGCACGAATTTGCACTTGCAAAAGAATAATGAGGTGGAACGTAATTTCTGGGGGAAATTCCCGGTGGAGCGTGCCGCTTCGTTTTTATATTATGCCAAAGGAAGTGTTGTCAGGCAATTGTTGTATGAACTGAAGTATTATGGAAACAAAGAAATAGGCGAGTTTTTGGGGAGATATATGGCTGCCGAACTATTGCCTTCCGGCTTTTTTGAAGGGGTGGATTATATCCTTCCGGTTCCGCTTCATCGTAAAAAAGAGCATTTGCGCGGCTATAATCAGAGTGAATGGCTTGCTAAAGGGGTAGGAGGCGTAACTTCTATTCCGGTGCTTCCGGATGTGATGGAAAGGTGTAAGTACACCGAAACTCAGACGCATAAAGGGCTCTATGAACGATGGGAAAATGTCTGTGATATTTTTGTTTGTAACACTCCGGAAGTATTGCAGGGCAAGCATGTTTTGCTGATAGACGATGTGCTTACCACCGGTGCCACTATCGTGTCTTTTTCCGATGCGCTGAAAGGTGTTGCCGGTGTTCGCATCAGTGTACTTACCCTTGCTTTGGCCGGACAGGGGTAGCTCGTTGCATCGACCGGTTGCCGGTATGAAGAAATAAAAGCGGTTAATCCAAATTAGCTCGTGACCTTCTTTTTATTTTTTTTGGAAAATACCTTGTTCCTTTTTTCTTTATCTCAATGTATTTCTATATTTTTGCAACATATTTATCAGATGTAGTTAAGTTATGAAGACTTTAGAAAAATTATTCGCAGAGAAATTACTGAAGATTAAGGCTATTAAGTTGCAGCCGGCTAATCCTTTTACTTGGGCCTCCGGTTGGAAGTCGCCTTTCTATTGTGATAACCGCAAGACTCTTTCGTATCCTTCTCTTCGTAATTTTGTAAAACTTGAGATTAGCCGTATCGTGCTGGAGAAATTCGGCCAAGTGGATGCTATTGCCGGTGTTGCTACAGGAGCTATTCCTCAAGGAGCTTTGGTAGCAGATGAACTGAACCTTCCGTTTGTGTATGTTCGTTCTACTCCAAAAGACCATGGCTTGGAAAACCTGATTGAAGGTGAACTTCGTCCGGGTATGAAAGTCGTAGTTATTGAAGACCTTATCTCTACCGGTGGCAGTAGCCTGAAAGCTGTTGAGGCTATCCGTCGTGACGGTTGTGAGGTAATAGGTATGGTCGCAGCGTTTACTTATGGATTCCCTGTTGCTGTGGAAGCATTTAAGGAAGCGAAAGTAAATTTAGTGACTTTGACAAATTATGAAGCCGTTTTGGAAGCTGCATTGAAGACAGGATATATCAATGAAGAAGATGTTCCCGTTCTGGATGCATGGAGAAAAGACCCGGCTCATTGGGATGCAGGAAAGTAATTTATTCTTTAAGATTAAAATATATTTAAAAGAGAACTGCTCGAAGGATTATTCCTTCGGACTGTTCTCTTTTTGTTTATAAATGTCGAGATATGGCTCAATATGAAAGTAATGTGAAGCATGTTCCGTATAGTCAGGAACGTGTATATGATAAGCTGTCTGATTTGAATAATCTGGCAGCGATACGTGAGAGAATGGACGAAATGCGTGAGAAAATTGGTGATAAGATTCAGGATATGACGTTCGACCGTGATTCGCTGACACTTACCGTGCAAGGAATGAATGTCACTTTGCGCATTATAGAACGTGATCCTTGCAAATGTATCAAGTTTGAAGGAGACAAATCTCCGATTCCTTTAAATCTGTGGATACAGATTTTGCCGGTGAATGAGAATGAAGCTAAAATGAAAGTGACCATCCGTGCCGAAGTGAATATGTTTATGAAAGCGATGGTAGCGAAACCTTTGCAGGAAGGAGTGGAGAAATTGGCTGATATGTTATCAATGATACCTTATTAATATAGAAAGAATATGGCTCAGAAACTATGGGAAAAGAGTGTCCGGGTAAATGAGGATATTGACCGTTTTACCGTAGGACGTGACCGGGAAATGGATCTCTATTTGGCAAAACATGATGTTTTGGGTTCTATGGCTCATATCACGATGCTGGAGAGTATCGGTTTGCTGACTGCCGGAGAACTGCAGGCTCTGCTGGCTGAGATGAAGAATATTTATGCTTCTGCCGAAAGGGGCGAATTTGTTATAGAAGATGGCATCGAAGATGTACATTCGCAAGTGGAGCTGATGCTGACCCGTAAGTTGGGTGATGTGGGCAAGAAGATTCATAGCGGACGTTCACGCAACGACCAGGTATTGGTGGACTTGAAACTGTTCACTCGTGCCCAACTGAAAGAGGTGGCCGAAGCAGTAGAGCAGTTGTTTCATGTGCTGATTTCTCAAAGTAATAGATATAAAGATGTCTTGATGCCGGGATACACCCATCTGCAGATAGCGATGCCTTCTTCATTCGGTTTATGGTTTGGAGCCTATGCCGAAAGTCTGGTGGATGATATGATGTTTTTGCAGGCAGCCTTTAAGATGTGCAACCGCAATCCATTGGGCTCAGCAGCCGGATATGGTTCATCTTTCCCTTTGGACAGAGAGATGACCACCCGATTACTAGGATTTGACTCGATGAATTATAATGTGGTATATGCGCAGATGGGCCGTGGAAAGATGGAACGCAATGTGGCTTTTGCTCTTGCTTCCATCGCCGGAACAGTTTCCAAACTGGCTTTTGATGCTTGTATGTTTAGTAGCCAGAATTTCGGTTTTGTGAAGCTGCCCGATGAATGTACGACCGGTTCCAGCATCATGCCACACAAGAAGAATCCGGATGTGTTTGAGCTGACACGTGCCAAATGCAATAAAATTCAAGCGCTTCCGCAACAGATTATGATGATTATGAATAATCTGCCCTCCGGATACTTCCGTGATTTACAGATTATCAAAGAGGTATTTCTGCCTGCTTTCCAAGAACTGAAGGACTGCTTGCAGATGACCACTTATATTATGGATAAGATAAAGGTGAACGGACATATCTTGGATGACGACCGTTACCTATACATCTTTAGCGTGGAAGAGGTGAACCGTTTGGCTGCCGAAGGAATGCCGTTCCGCGATGCTTATAAGAAAGTGGGACTGGATATTGAAGCCGGTAAGTTCACCCACAACAAGCAGGTACATCACACCCATGAAGGAAGCATCGGCAATCTGTGTAACGACAAGATTATCCTGTTGATGGAAAAGGTCGTTGACGGATTTAACTTTTCTACCATGGAACAGGCGGAAAGAACTCTGCTGGGCAGATAAATTATAAAGATATGGAATATCAACCTTCAGCGGAACGCTATGATAGAATGCAGTATAGGAACTGTGGAAATAGTGGTCTGTTTTTGCCGCGCATCTCATTGGGATTGTGGCATAATTTTGGCAGTGTGGACGATTTCGGGATAGCAGCCGACATGGTAAAATATGCCTTTGACAATGGGGTTACTCATTTCGATTTGGCAAACAACTATGGCCCTGCTCCCGGTAGTGCAGAGACAAATTTCGGCAAGATTCTGAAAGAGAATTTTCGTGGTTACCGTGATGAGATGATTATCTCTTCCAAGGCAGGGCATGAAATGTGGGCGGGTCCCTATGGAGGCAACAGCTCACGTAAAAACCTGATGGCAAGTATAGAACAGAGTCTTCGTCGTACGGGCTTGGAGTATTTTGATATTTTTTATAGTCACCGCTATGATGGAATTACACCTGTGGAAGAAACCGTTCAGGCGTTGATTGATATAGTAAGGCAGGGAAAAGCACTATATATCGGAATCTCAAAATATCCGCCTGAAAAGGCGAGGGTAGCTTATGAAATGATGAAAGCTGCCGGTACACCTTGTCTGATAAGTCAATATCGCTATAATATGTTCGACCGTGCGGTGGAGGCGGGGACTCTTGCTTTGGCGGCACAGTATGGCTCCGGTTTTATAGCTTTCTCTCCGCTGGCTCAAGGGTTGCTGACTGATAAATACCTGCACGGTATTCCTGAACACTCTCGTGCAGCCCGTGTTACCGGCTTTTTGAAAGTCAACCAAGTAACGGCTGACAAGGTAGAAAAGGCTGCCCGTCTTAATGAAGTAGCAGTTCGTCGCGGGCAGACGTTGGCGGAAATGGCATTGGCCTGGGTGCTGAGAGATGAACGTATGACTTCAGTCATTGTCGGCGCAAGCTCAGTCAAGCAATTGAGTGATAACCTCCATGCCTTGGATAATCTGGCATTTTCAAATGATGAATTAGCTGAAATAGAAGGAATATTACGTTCTTAAATAAAAAAATGGGTGCAAAATTTGGTAGGTATTATAAAACTCCTTATCTTTGCACCCGTCAAACAAAACGCGGAAATAGCTCAGTTGGTAGAGCATAACCTTGCCAAGGTTAGGGTCGCGAGT
>NZ_CAOOSE010000033.1:0-35713 GCF_948499155.1 uncultured Phocaeicola sp.
GAGAATCCCTATTCCGTACCCGATTTGTACGATGATATGCTGAATACGTTCAGCCCCAAGAAGAATGCTGCTTTTGAGTTTTGCGAGGCTGTCTACTTTTTGGCCTATAAAGATGATAAAGTGGTGGGACGTATTGCCGGAATTATCAATCGCCGTGCCAATGAGACATGGCAGAAAAAGGAAGTGCGTTTCGGATGGATTGATTTCTTGGATGACATAGAAATATCACGTGCACTGCTGGATGCAGTGGCCGAATGGGGAAAGTCGAAAGGCATGGATACCATTCAAGGGCCTTTGGGCTTTACTGATTTTGATGCGGAAGGAATGTTGATTGAAGGCTTTGACCAGCTGAGTACGATGGCGACGATTTATAATTATCCTTACTATCCGCAACACATGGAGAAGTTGGGGTTTGAGAAAGATGCCGACTGGGTGGAGTATAAGATTTATATTCCGGATGCGATTCCCGATAAGCATAAGCGTATCAGTGACTTGATTCAACGCAAGTTTAACCTGAAGGTGAAGAAATATACATCGGGTAAGAAAATTGCAGCAGAATATGGTCAAGCCATATTCGAGTTGATGAATGAGGCATACGCTCCGCTTTATGGCTTCTCGGCTTTGTCACAAGGACAGATTAACCAGTATATCAAGATGTATTTGCCTATTGTAGACTTGCGTATGGTGACCTTGGTGACTGATGCTGAAGATAAATTGGTGGCGGTGGGTATCTCAATGCCTTCTTTGTCTGAAGCATTGCAAAAGGCAAAGGGACGTTTGCTGCCTATGGGTTGGTATCACCTGATGAAGGTGCTGTTTATGCATAAATATCCTCCTATGCTCGATTTGCTGTTGGTGGCTGTGAAACCGGAATATCAGAACAAAGGGGTGAATGCTTTGTTATTCTCCGACTTGATTCCTGTGTATCAGCAATTGGGATTCAAGTATGCCGAAAGTAATCCTGAACTGGAACTGAACGGAAAGGTACAGGCGCAGTGGGAGTATTTCAAGACAGAACAGCATAAGCGCCGTCGTGCTTATAAGAAAAGTATCGGCTGACAGATGCCGCCGTGAAGAAACAGAATTTGTAACCGTTACTAAGATATGGAAGAGAACAACGAACTGATAAACAATTCCGCCGTAGAATATACCGACGATAACATCCGCCACCTCAGCGATATGGAGCATGTGCGTACCCGTCCCGGTATGTATATTGGAAAGTTGGGTGACGGAGCGCATGCAGAAGACGGTATTTATGTTCTTCTGAAAGAGGTACTCGACAACAGTATCGATGAGTTCAAGATGCAGGCGGGCAAAAAGATTGAAATTACAATAGAAGAGAATCTTCGGGTCAGCGTGCGTGACTTTGGCCGTGGTATTCCGCAGGGAAAACTGGTTGAGGCGGTGAGCGTGCTGAACACGGGTGGTAAATATGACAGCAAGGCATTTAAAAAGAGTGTCGGGCTGAATGGTGTCGGTGTCAAAGCGGTCAATGCCTTGAGCTCGCGCTTTGAGGTGCGCAGTTATCGCGAAGGAAAGGTGCGTGTAGTTACCTTTGCCAAAGGGAATCTGCAGACTGACCGGACGGAAGACACTTCGGAAGAGAACGGTACTTATATCTTCTTTGAGCCGGATAATACTTTATTTGAAAATTATAGTTTCCGCTCTGAATTTGTGGAAACGATGTTGCGCAACTATACTTACCTTAATACGGGATTGGCCATCATTTATAACGGGCAGCGCATCTTGTCCCGCAATGGGCTGGTGGATTTGCTGAATGATAATATGACGGCTACCGGTCTGTATCCCATCATCCATCTGAAAGATGAGGATATAGAGATTGCCTTTACGCATACCGGACAGTATGGTGAGGAATATTATTCTTTTGTCAACGGACAGCATACCACTCAGGGCGGTACGCATCAAAGTGCTTTTAAGGAGCATATTGCACGTACCATCAAAGAGTATTTCAATAAGAATATGGATTATGCGGACATTCGTAACGGATTGGTGGCTGCCATTGCCGTCAATGTGGAAGAACCGATGTTCGAAAGTCAGACCAAGATTAAGTTGGGGTCTACCAATATGGCTCCCGGCGGCCCTACGGTGAATAAGTTTGTGGGTGATTTTGTGAAGACGGAAGTGGATAATTATTTGCACAAGCATACGGATGTGGCCGATGTGATGTTGCAAAAGATACAGGAATCAGAGAAAGAACGTAAAGCGATAGCCGGTGTTACCAAGTTGGCCCGCGAGCGTGCCAAGAAAGCGAATTTACATAACCGTAAGTTGCGCGATTGCCGTTTCCATCTCAACGATGCGAAAGGGGATAAGAAAGAGGAGAGCTGTATCTTTATCACCGAGGGTGATTCGGCAAGCGGTTCCATCACGAAAAGCCGTGATGTAAATACGCAGGCTGTGTTCAGTCTTCGTGGTAAGCCGTTGAATTCTTTCGGACTGACCAAGAAGGTGGTGTACGAGAATGAAGAGTTTAATTTGCTGCAGGCGGCTCTCAATATAGAAGAAGGTATAGAGGGACTGCGTTATAATAAAGTGATTGTGGCGACTGATGCCGATGTAGACGGTATGCATATACGTCTGCTGTTGATAACGTTCTTCCTGCAATTCTTTCCGGACCTGATAAAGAAAGGTCATGTGTATATTCTCCAGACTCCTCTGTTCCGCGTGCGTAACCGTAAGAAAGGGGTGTACGAGACTGTCTATTGCTATTCGGAAGAGGAAAGGGTGGCTGCTATCGAACGGCTGAGCCCTAATCCTGAAATTACCCGGTTTAAGGGACTCGGAGAGATTTCACCCGATGAATTCAAGCATTTTATCGGAAAAGATATGCGTTTGGAACAGGTAAGTCTCCGAAAAACCGATTTGGTGAAAGAACTGCTGGAGTTCTACATGGGTAAGAACACCATGGAAAGGCAAAACTTTATAATTGAGAATCTTGTTATAGAAGAAGATATAGCGTGAGATGAGAAGAGCAATTTTTCCGGGGACATTCGACCCCTTTACCATCGGGCATTATTCGGTCGTAAAACGGGCATTGACCTTTATGGATGAAGTGATTATCGGTATTGGTATCAATGATAATAAAAAGACTTGGTTCCCGATGGACAAACGTCTGGAAATGATTCGTGGATTGTTTGCCGACGAGCCTCGTATCAGGGTGGAAGCGTATGACAGTCTGACGGTGGATTTTGCCAAAGAGCAGGATGCCGGGTTTATCGTGCGCGGCATTCGTACCGTGCATGATTTCGAGTACGAAGAAACCATTGCCGATATCAATCGGAAACTGGCAGGGATAGAGACTATTTTATTGTTTACCGAACCCGAACTGACCTCTATCAGCTCTACCATTGTAAGGGAATTATTGCAATTCGGCAAGGATGTAACTCCGTTTTTGCCCGAAGGAATGAAAATAGATTAATGATGAAATATACCAAGTATTTAGTTGCAGGCTTGATTGCCTGCATTTTTTCTTTCAGTGCTGTCCGGGCGCAGGAAAGAAAGTCTTTAGTGGATTCTCCGGCTCGTAAATTGCAGTTGGCGGAGTTTGCCATTGCAAATTTGTATGTCGACAAGGTGGATGAAGGCAAGATGGTGGAAGAAGCTATCATAAAGATGCTGGAACAGCTTGACCCGCATTCTGTTTATTCGGATGCAGAGGAGGTAAAAAAGATGAATGAACCGTTGCAAGGCAATTTTGAAGGAATCGGCATTCAGTTTAATATGGCGGAAGATACGCTTTTCGTTATACAGCCTGTATCGGGTGGTCCTTCTGAAAAGGTGGGTATCTTGGCCGGCGACCGTATTGTGATGGTGAATGATACGACTATTGCCGGTGTGAAGATGAGTACGGAGGATATAATGCGCCGTTTGAAAGGTCCGAAGGGTTCGGAAGTGAATTTGAAAATCGTGCGCCGTGGGGTGGGGGAACTGCTTCCTTTTACGGTGAAAAGGGATAAAATACCGGTTTACAGCCTTGATGCTTTTTATATGTTGAAGGATAAAATCGGCTATATCCGTATCAATCGTTTTAGCGCTACCACTCATGAGGAATTTAAGAAGGCTTTGGCTGAGCTGAAAAAACTCGGCATGAAAGATTTGATTCTTGATTTGCAGGGTAACGGTGGAGGTTATCTGAATGCTGCCATTGATTTGGCCAATGAATTCTTGGAGAAACAAGAGTTGATTGTCTATACCAAAGGACGCCGGAATCCTCGTAGCGAGTTCTTTGCAAAAGGTACCGGAGGATTCAGGGATGGACGTCTTATTGTGCTGGTGGATGAGTTTTCGGCTTCTGCCAGTGAGATTGTGACCGGAGCTGTGCAGGATTGGGACAGAGGGGTAGTAGTCGGTCGGCGTACGTTTGGCAAAGGCTTGGTGCAGCGTCCCATCGATTTGCCGGACGGCTCTATGATTCGCTTGACGGTGGCCCGTTATTATACTCCGGCAGGGCGTTGTATCCAGAAGCCTTACGAAAGTATTGAAAAATATAATGAGGATTTGATAGACCGCTATAATCGGGGGGAGATGTTGAGTGCCGATAGTATCCATTTCCCTGACTCACTTAAATTCAAGACTCATAAACTGGAACGTACTGTGTATGGCGGAGGTGGCATTATGCCGGATTATTTTGTGCCGATTGATACGACGCTCTATACGAAGTATCATCGTCAGTTGCGCGATAAAGGGGCATTGATGAAAGTACATTTTCAGCAGATAGATGCACATCGTAATGAATGGCTGTCTAAATATAAGAAGTTTGACGACTTCCGTAAGAAGTTCGAGGTTTCGCCGGATATGCTTCAGCAATTGGTAGCGACAGGAAAAGAGATGGGCGTGGAATATAATGAGGAAGAATATCAAAAAGCCCTGCCTTTGCTGAAATTGCAGATGAAGGCGTTGATAGCCCGTGATTTATGGGATATGAATGAATATTATCATGTTATCAATGAGGCTAACGAAAGTATCAGGAAGGCCTTGGAATTGTTGGAGCAACCGGACTTTGAGGGATTACTGAAAAAGAAACAGTAGTCGGGCTGTGGAGATGTGTCAAAACTCCCTTTTTATCGAAATCACTCTCGCTACAACTACCTGTGGCGAGGGTGATTTTTAGTTTATGGGAGTTCCGACACACCCTCCAATGTGAAGAAAGGGTGAACCGTTACTTGGTGTTTACAGATTTCTTTTTGAACAATACCTTATTTAGCCAGCGGTTGATATAAATATTCGCAAAAGCGCATCCCACTCCGATAGCAGCTCCTGCCACTACATCGCTTGGATAATGCACTCCTTGGTTTATCCGGGCGAACCCTACTCCGCAAGCCCACACTGCCGAAGGAGCGATGACGTACCACTTGGGGTAAGTGATGGAAAGCGATGTTGCTAGAGAAAAGGCCGCTGCAGTGTGCCCTGACGGGAACGATGGGCTGTCTGCATCCGGTGCTCCGTAAGGATGAACCTTGTCGGGGTACTTTACAAAAGGACGGTCGCGTCCTATGATATGTTTGGCAGCGTATGTGATACCTGCTGCTTCAATCACACTCGTACCGATATAAATGGCATCTTTCAGTAACGGTTGGTCTTTTTTTATTAAAGCGTAAATACCCATAGCAGTGGGAATACCTATGGGTAAGATAACTCCACTTTCGGATAATCCGCGGCTGAGGCCGTGCACTTGCCATTTGTTGATAGCCTTCACGGTGTTGATATCCCAGTTTTGCGCAGATAATTTCATGCTGAGGCATAAGCTCAGAAGTAGAAAGATAATTTTATTCATTGTATATTTTACAGTTTTCTGCCGCAAAGATAGAAAATTATGCTTTCTTCCCTTTGTTCCTGCGCTAATTAAAGAATAATTTCCATAATTCCTTGTATTATCAATAGATTTCCTTTACTTTTGCATCGTGAAGACACAGCTTTTAACAGAAATTTTAGTTCTAACAATTAAATAATTTAAATTAAATCATTTATGTGGTTAAGTAATTCATCTATTGGAAGGAAAGTGGTGATGAGTGTCACAGGTATCGCCCTTGTCCTGTTTCTGACATTTCACATGGCGATGAACCTTGTTGCGCTCTTCTCTGAAGATGCTTACAACATGATTTGTGAATTCTTGGGAGCGAACTGGTATGCGTTGGTTGCAACTGCCGGACTGGCTGCTCTGTTTGTAATTCACATCATCTATGCATTCTGGCTGACTATGCAGAACCGTGCAGCTCGTGGTAGCGAACGCTATGCAGTTAATGTTAAGCCTAAATCGGTAGAATGGGCATCTCAGAACATGCTTGTCCTGGGTATTATCGTTATTGCTGGATTGGCTCTTCATTTTGCCAATTTCTGGTACAAAATGCAGTTTGCCGAAATTATCGGTGTTCATGATTTGGGTGCATTCGGTCCTACAGACGGTGCTGCTTACATCAAGGAAACATTTGGCAACCCCGTATTTACAGTGCTTTACCTCATTTGGTTAGCAGCTTTGTGGTTCCACTTGACTCACGGATTTTGGAGTGCTTTGCAGACTTTGGGCTGGAGCAATAAAATCTGGTTCGAGCGTTGGAAGACTATTGGTAACATCTACTCTACTTTGGTAGTTCTTGGCTTTGCAGCAGTAGTCGTTATCTTCTTCGTGAAATCACTCGCTTGCGGTGCTTGCTAATCTGAATTTGTAAATGATTAAATCGTAAATAACATTATGGCTACTATAGATTCTAAAATTCCTGAAGGCGCTTTAGCCGAGAAATGGACCAATTATAAAGCTCATCAAAAATTGGTAAACCCTGCCAACAAACGTCGTCTTGACATTATTGTGGTAGGTACCGGTTTGGCAGGTGCTTCGGCTGCTGCTTCACTGGGTGCTCTGGGTTTCAAGGTATTAAACTTCTGTATCCAGGACTCTCCTCGTCGTGCACACTCTATCGCTGCACAGGGAGGTATCAATGCTGCTAAGAATTATCAAAATGATGGTGACTCTGTTTACCGTCTTTTCTACGATACAATTAAAGGTGGTGACTACCGTGCACGTGAAGCCAACGTTTACCGTCTGGCCGAAGTGTCAAACGCCATCATCGACCAGTGCGTAGCTCAGGGTGTTCCTTTCGCTCGCGAATACGGTGGTTTGCTTGATAACCGTTCATTCGGTGGTGCTCAGGTATCACGTACATTCTATGCCCGCGGCCAAACCGGACAGCAGTTGTTGCTGGGTGCTTATTCTGCATTGAGCCGCGAAGTTCAACGTGGTAACGTGAAGTTGTACACTCGTTATGAAATGTTGGACGTTGTGCTGATTAAGGATAACGAAGGTGTGGAACGCGCCCGTGGTATCATTGCCCGTAACTTGGTAACCGGTAAGATTGAACGTTTTGCTGCTCACGCAGTAGTAATCGGTACCGGTGGTTATGGTAACACTTACTTCTTGTCTACCAACGCTATGGCGTCAAATGGTTCGGCTGCTATGCAGATTTACCGCAAAGGTGCTTACTTTGCTAATCCTTGCTTTGCACAGATCCACCCGACCTGTATTCCTGTACACGGTGACAAGCAGTCAAAATTGACTTTGATGTCTGAGTCATTGCGTAACGACGGACGTATCTGGGTTCCCAAGAAGTTGGAAGATGCCAAGGCATTGCAGGCAGGAACTAAGAAACCGACTGATATTCCTGATGCAGACCGTGACTTCTATTTGGAACGCCGTTATCCGGCATTCGGTAACTTGGTTCCTCGTGACGTTGCTTCACGTGCTGCGAAAGAACGTTGCGATGCAGGTTTCGGTGTAAACAACACAGGTTTGGCTGTATTCCTTGACTTTAAATACGCTATCGACCGTCTGGGTGAAGATGTAGTTCGTGCCCGTTACGGTAACTTGTTCGATATGTACGAAGAAATCACTGACGAGAATCCATACAAGACTCCGATGATGATTTTCCCCGCTATCCACTATACAATGGGTGGTATCTGGGTTGACTATGAACTGATGACTTCTATCAAGGGTTTGTATGCTATCGGTGAAGCTAACTTCTCTGATCACGGTGCAAACCGCTTGGGTGCATCTGCATTGATGCAGGGATTGGCTGACGGTTATTTCGTATTGCCTTATACTATTCAGAACTATCTGGCAGACCAGATTCAGGTTCCTCGTTTCTCAACAGACCTGCCTGAATTCGCTGCTGCTGAAAAGGCTGTAAACGATAAAATCCAGAAACTGATGAGCATCAAGGGTCATCGTTCTGTAGACTCTATCCACAAGGAATTGGGTCACATTATGTGGGACTTCGTAGGTATGGGGCGTACCAAGGAATCTTTGACCAAGGCACTGGCTCAACTGAAAGAAGTAAGAAAGACATTCTGGAGCGACCTTCGTATTCCGGGTGAAGCTAATGAATTGAATGTGGAACTTGAAAAGGCAATCCGTCTGGCAGACTTCATCGAAATCGGTGAATTGATGGCTTACGATGCTTTGAACCGTGAAGAATCTTGTGGTGGCCACTTCCGCGAAGAACACCAGACACCGGAAGGTGAAGCGCTTCGTCACGATGACAAGTTCTCGTATGTAGCTTGTTGGAAATACACCGGCGAAGGAAAAGAACCTGAATTGATTAAAGAAGATCTGAACTATGAGTTCACTAAGGTTCAAACTCGTAACTATAAGTCTTAATTATTAATTGTATAGAAATCATGGATAAAAATATAAGTTTCACACTGAAAGTTTGGCGTCAGAAAGGTCCTAAAGACAAAGGACATTTTGATACCTTCCAAATGAAAGATATTCCGGGTGATACCTCATTCCTGGAAATGATGGATATCTTGAACGAGCAGCTTATCAATGAAGGTAAAGAACCTATCGTATTCGACCACGACTGTCGCGAAGGTATCTGCGGTATGTGCTCTATGTACATCAACGGACATCCTCACGGACCTGCTACAGGTGCTACTACCTGCCAGATTTATATGCGTCGTTTCAAAGATGGTGATACCATCACCGTTGAGCCTTGGCGTTCGGCAGGTTTCCCGGTTATCCGCGACTTGATGGTAGACCGTGGCGCATACGACAAGATTATGCAGGCCGGCGGTTATGTGTCAATCAATACCGGTGGTATTCCTGATGCTAACGCAATTCCTATTGCAAAACCTATTGCTGACGAGGCTATGGATGCTGCTGCATGTATCGGTTGCGGTGCTTGCGTGGCTGCATGTAAGAATGGTTCGGCTATGTTGTTCGTTTCTGCCAAGGTGAGCCAGTTGGCACTGTTGCCTCAGGGTAAAGTGGAAGCTGCACGCCGTGCAAAAGCTATGTTGAGCAAGATGGACGAACTGGGCTTTGGTAACTGTACAAACACTCGTGCTTGTGAAGCGGAATGCCCGAAGCTGGTTTCTATCAGCAACATCGCTCGTTTGAACCGCGAATTTATTGCTGCGAAGCTGAAAGACTAATTACGGTTAGTTTTACTTGATATTTGAGAGTGCCCTGCCTGTTTTGGCGGGGCATTTTTTATTGCAATATCTCCTGTATCTCGGCACTTTTTCCTTTTCGGAGATTTCGGGGGGAGTCTCCGAAGTACTTCCTGCAGAAGTTGGAAAGTGATTCAAAGCCATGTCCGAAGCAGATTTCAGAAATAGACAGATGGTCGTTTCCCAATTGGTAGAGGACGCTTTCTTTTCGTTATGTTATCTTTTATATGGGGCAAATATAGAAGATATAATCTGAAAAGAAACTTATTAAACGTCCTATTTTGGGGGGTGAAAGGCTCTGGGAAGCGATTGGAAGGATTTTGCAAGTTTTAGGGGGAAGATTGTGAGAACAATAACCGGGTACCAGTTTGTTCTTCGGGCTTACCTGCTACGGAATGTTTCATATTCCTTTTTAAACCGCTCCTTTTTTATCGTATTGTTATATTGTGTACGAAAACGGTTTGTTTTGTGAAATAATACTAAAAGCAAGTCCGATTTAAAGTGAATATTTGGAAGGAATAAGGGTAAACCTTACATTTGTTATGTGATTTTTTTCATAGTATTAGATTTAAGGTTAACAAAGGTTGGAGCAAGGCGTTGCTCCTTTTCCTTTTTATAGACCTACCTTTCACTGATTGTTCCGGTTCTCTCGTCTTTTCTTTCCTTTTGGGGGAGGCTTCACTCCGAATTTTATGTTGTTTTCTCTTACAGAATTAGAAATAATATGTATATTTGTCTGCTAACTAATTTATAATCTGATGAAAAGACACATTGAACTTTTATTTGTCGGGACTGCCCTGAGCTTGCTTTGTGCTTGCGAGCCGGCTGTGAAAGCTCCCGAACCTATTCTTCCGATACCCGAAGCCAAGCAAGTGGAATGGCAAAAGATGGAAACATACGCTTTTGTGCATTTCGGTCTGAATACTTTTAATGACCGTGAATGGGGATATGGGGATTCTGATCCAAAGACATTTAATCCTACGAAACTGGATTGTGAACAGTGGGTGAAAACCTTCGTTGCCGCCGGTATGAAAGGGGTTATCCTTACAGCCAAGCATCATGACGGTTTCTGCCTGTGGCCGACGGGACTGACTGAATACTGCATCCGAAATACTCCTTATAAAGATGGAAAAGGAGACATTGTCCGTGACTTGTCAGAAGCATGTAAAAAGTATGGCATTAAATTTGCTGTCTATCTTTCTCCGTGGGATAGAAATCAGGCTATTTATGGCACACCGGAATATGTGGACTATTTCTATAAACAACTGCATGAGTTGTTGACTAATTATGGCGCTGTGTTTGAAATCTGGTTTGACGGAGCCAATGGCGGCGACGGTTGGTATGGCGGTGCGAAAGATTCACGTACCATCGACCGCAAGACTTATTATCAGTATGACCGCGCTTACGAAATGATTGATAAATACCAGCCTCAGGCGGTGATTTTCTCTGATGGAGGTCCCGGTTGCCGTTGGGTGGGAAACGAGAACGGATTTGCAGGAGCTACCAACTGGTCATTCTTGCGTGCCGGAGAGGTTTATCCCGGTTATCCTAAATATAGAGAATTGCAATACGGTCATGCCGACGGCAATCAGTGGGTAGCGGCAGAGTGTGATGTTTCCATCCGTCCGGGTTGGTTCTATCATCCTGAAGAAGACGACCGTGTGAAGACGGTAGACCAGTTGACAGACCTCTATTATCGCAGTGTGGGCCATAATGCCACTTTATTGTTGAACTTCCCGGTGGATAGAGACGGATTGATTCATCCGGTGGATTCTGCCAATGCTGTTAATTTCCATAAGAATATTCAGAAACAATTGGCACACAATCTTCTGTCGGGTGTCGTTGCAAAGGTTTCGGATGAACGAGGAGGAAAATACACGGCCAAGGCTATGACAGATAATGACTACGATACATATTGGGCTACAAATGACGGTGTGGTTTCGGCTACCGTAGAGTTTGATTTGCCACAGCCGGAGAAAGTGAACCGCATGATGCTGCAAGAATATATTCCTTTGGGGCAGCGTGTGAAATCTTTCGTTGTGGAATATAATAAGGATGGGGAATGGCTTCCTGTCAAGTTGAATGAAGAAACGACGACAGTGGGATACAAGCGTCTCCTTCGTTTTGAGACAATAACAACCGATAAGCTTCGTGTGAACTTTACGGATGCCCGTGCTTGCCTCTGTATCAATAATGTAGAGGCTTATTATGCAGGAGAAGCCGGTGACGTGTCGTTTGACAGGACAGTGGCGGAAATGAAGAGCTTTTCTTTTACACTAGTCGGTGTAGATGAGGCGGAAAGCAAGAAGTGTGCGGATAAGGATGAGGCTACAACGTGCTTTGTAGACGGCAATGCGGTAGTCGTTGACTTGGGAGAGGAACAGACTGTTACTTCTTTCCAGTATTTGCCCGACCAAAGTGAGTATAACAAAGGTTTGGTTTCCGGCTATGAGATATCTGTAGGTACGGATGCCAATGCAATAAATAATGTGGTAGCTAAAGGCGAGTTTTCTAATATCAAGCACAATCCGATATTGCAATCGGTTTATTTCACCCCCGTGAAGGCGCGTTATGTAATGCTGAAAGCGGTAAAAATGGTGAATGAAGGCGAGGCGATGGGATTTGCGGAGATTGGTATCAGATAAGACTGTTTATCACCGCAGGGGTAAGTGGAAGGAAAACTTCCGCCTCTGCGGTGATTGATGATTATGCTATAATAATAAACGGTATATTCCTCCGGCAAGTGCTCGCAGCACACCTTTCATTTCCAGTTCAAAGAGCAAGCCGCTCATCCGGTTGACAGGAATATTGGTGTTTACTACCAATGTATTGATTTGCAGTCCGTCGGGTCTTTTTCTCAATAAGTCGACCACTTTTTCTTCTTCCTCGCTCAAGTCGGGGAACAGTTCCCGTTGATGGGCTATGGGTGATGTCTTTTCCTTGTTCTCGCTCCATCCCATGGTTTCTACAAAATCTTTGGCAGACAAGATTAAGGCAGCCTGATTACTTTTTATCAGTTGGTTGCATCCGGCGGAGAATTCATCATTTATCCGTCCGGGAAAGGCAAAGCAGTCTCGGTGATAGCTTCCGGCCACGCCAGCTGTAATCAGTGCGCCTCCTTTGCTGGCAGATTCAACTACAATAGTGGCATCGCTCATCCCCGCCACGATACGGTTCCGCCTGACAAAGTTCTGCCGGTCGGGATTTGTTCCACTCATAAACTCGGTGAGCAGACCTCCTTGTTCCAACATTTCTATGGCCGTTTTCCGATGAACAGAGGGATAAATGCGGTCTAGACCATGTGCCAGTATTCCCACCGTATTGAGGTGATGGGTCAGGGCTGCGCGGTGGGCATGAATGTCTATGCCGTAAGCCAATCCGCTGACGACAAGTACCTCCGGGAGCATTTCTGCCAATTCTTTCAAAAAACGGAGGCAGATATCCTGTCCGTAGGCAGTGGCATGACGTGTGCCTACTATATTGATTATTTTCAGCGCATTCAGGTCTGCATTACCCCGATAGTAAAGCACAAGGGGAGCATCGTCACATTCACGCAACCGCGAGGGATAATCTTCGTCTGTCAGTGTCAGGCAACGGATGCGGTTTTTTTCGGCAAAAAGGAGTTCTTCTTCGGCACGGCGGAAAGCTTCGGGGCAATCCAACGCCTTTACCTGTTTGGCGGAGATACCGGGAACCAGTTCGCAAAGTTCTTTCCGGTTGCGGAATATGGTGGCGGCACTTCCCAATGCGTCTACCAATTTATGGATGCCGGTCAGTCCTAGGCCCGGAATGCGGGTCAGGGCCATAGAGTATAGTTGTTCGTCTTCCATTATTCATTCAGATAGGGTGCGAAAGTCTCGTCAAACAGAGTACTGTCACCCAATCTGCCGTTTACTACACAAACCGATTCTACGGTTGCTTTGATGGCCACCTTCATGTCGGGCAGGCGGAAAATATCTTGGTAGAATACATACTTGATGCCTTCCTTCTTGAGATAAAGCTTGGATACAAACTCGTCTCCACTCTTCAGCGGAGTCTTGAAAGCCATGGTGAGGCGAGCCACTACCGGATCCACCCCTTCTTCGTGCAGTTGGGCAAAACTGATGCCTGCCGAAGTGAGGAACTCGTGGCGGGTATGTTCCAGATAATGTTGGTAATTGGCATTATTCACAATCCCCTGCAGGTCGCATTCATAGTCGCGTACCTTCATTTTTAATTCATAAATATACTTTTCCATATAGCAAAGGTAAGGAAAATTATGTTTCTTTGCAGTGAAACAAGAATAAAGATATGATGAAACTGTATGCTTCTCCATTGCAGGGCTTCACTGAAGCCCCATGGCGCAATATCCACCATGAGCTGTTCGGTGGCATTGACGCCTATTACACCCCTTTCGTGCGCGTAGAGAAAGGGGAATTCCGAAATAAGGATATCCGAGACATTGAAAAGGACAATAACAAGGTGACTTGTTTGATTCCGCAGTTGATAGCTTCCACACCGGCAGAGCTGGAAAAGCTGGTCGGGCTGTTTCTAGAACACGGATACCGCGAAGCGGACATCAATATGGGTTGTCCGTTCCCGGTGCTTACTATGCGGCATAAGGGCTCCGGCATTCTGCCTTATCCGTCGGAACTGAAAGTACTTCTGAATGAGTTGGCACATTATCCCGAGATGAAATTCTCGGTTAAGATGAGGCTTGGATGGGAGTATTATGATGAGTGGAGACAGGTGCTTCCGTTGCTCAATGAGGTACCTCTCACACGGATTATATTGCATCCGCGCATCGGCCGGCAGCAATATAAAGGTATGGTATACCAGAAAGAGTTGAAACTGTTTGCCGGGATGTGCCGTCATCCGTTGGTCTATAACGGCGACTTGCGCACACCAGACGACATTCGGCGCATCGAAGAGGAGTATCCCGACTTGGATGGAGTGATGATAGGGCGTGGCTTGTTGGCCAATCCCGCGTTTGCCATGGAGTATCGGGAAGGCATTGCTCTTCCGCGTGAAGAATTATATGCCAAGGTGAATGTTTTCCATGACCGTTTGTTTTGCCATTACGACTCTTGCCTGCAAGGAGGTACACAACTCTTGAGCAAAATAAAGCCTTATTGGGAATATCTTTTGCCTGATATGGATAAAAAGCTGAAGAAGGCTATTCTGAAAGCTTCCCATGTGGATAAGTATCTTGAAGCGGTTCGCATCGCTTTGATGCCCAAAAACATAGTATAAGAATTCTCCCGATAAGTCGGTTTATCGGGAATTTGTACTATTTTTGTAGCATATCAACTTAATAAAAAAACTATGATTAACAGATTTGTATTGAACGAAGTGTCTTACTTCGGTCCTGGCGCGCGCGAAGTGTTGCCGCAAGAGATTAACCGTCTTGGTTTGCACAAAGCATTTGTATCTACAGACAAGGATTTGCTGAAATTCGGTGTTGCCGACAAAGTATTGAAGGTATTGGAGAAGGCAGGCATTCCATACGAAATATTCAGTGAAATCAAACCGAATCCCACTGTCAGTAATGTGAAGGCGGGTGTTGAGGCATTCGCCAAATCGGGTGCGGATTTTATTTTGGCTATCGGTGGCGGTTCGTCTATCGATACTTCCAAAGCCATCGGTATCATTACTAATAACCCTGAATTCAGTGATGTTGTTTCGCTGGAAGGTGTGGCTCCCACTAAAAAGAAGTCAGTTCCCATCATCGCCCTGCCCACCACGGCCGGTACTGCTGCCGAAGTGACCATCAACTATGTCATTACCGATGAAGAAAACCATAAAAAGATGGTGTGCGTTGACCCCAATGATATTCCTGCCATTGCCATAGTCGATGCAGAACTGATGTACACTCTGCCTAAAGGATTGACGGCTTCTACCGGACTGGATGCGCTGACTCATGCTATTGAAGGCCTGATAACTAAAGGCGCATGGGAAATGAGTGATATGTTTGAGATTAAAGCCATCGAAATGATTGCCCGTCATTTGGAAACAGCCGTGTTTGACCCCACGAATGCCGAGGCCCGTAACGGCATGGCGGTAGCGCAATACATTGCAGGTATGGCGTTCTCAAACGTCGGTTTGGGTGTTGTGCATGGCATGGCCCATCCGTTGGGTGCTATTTTCGATATTCCTCACGGTGTGGCAAATGCACTGTTGTTGCCTGTCATTATGGAATTCAATGCTCCGGCTGCTCTGCCTAAATATGTTGATATTGCGAAAGCAATGAATGTGTATAAAGATGGCATGAGTCAGGAAGAGGCGGCAAAAGCGGCTGTCGATGCAGTCAAGGCTCTGTCTGTCAAGGTCGGCATTCCTCAGCACCTGTCGGAACTTGGTATAAAGGAAGAAGATTTGCCTCGTTTGGCGGCTTCTGCTATTGCAGATGTTTGTACTCCGGGCAACCCGCGTGAAGTGACGGAAGAAATAATTCTGGAACTGTATAAGAAGGCATTCTAAAAGCGGTTTCAGCAGTTGTTGCCTTATGGAATAATTTAAGAGGGGACGTCTTGTGAGGATGTCCTCTCTTTTTGTATTTTCCTCTTCCTTTATTTAGTTAAATCTTTCTTCTTTAGTGCTAAAGTTGCGATAGAATCGTTACCTTTGTTTATTGTATATCATCAAAAAGAAAGGCTATTGTTTATGGGAACAGAAGGCATACAAGACAAATATGTCAATCCTTATACCGATTTTGGTTTTAAGTTGCTGTTTGGCACAGCGATGAACAAGGAATTGCTCATCAGTTTTTTGAATGCTCTTTTGTTTAAGGAAGAGAAAGTGAAAGATGTCACTTATCTGAATACGGAGCATTTGGGTACACAAGAGTATGACCGTCGTGCTGTATTCGATGTGTATTGTGAGAATGAAAAAGGAGAAAAGTTCTTGGTAGAGATGCAACGTGGTGAACAGCAGTTCTTTAAGGATAGAAGTCTGTTTTATTCTACTTTCCCGATTCGTGAGCAGGGCAAGCGCGGTGAATGGAATTATGAACTGAAGGCTGTCTACATTATCGGAATCTTGAATTTTTCTTTTGATGATACGGATGAGGCGTATTTTCATCATGAAGTGAAGTTGGTAGACCTCTATACGCGTAAAGTGTTTTATGATAAGTTGACCTTTATCTATCTTGAAATGCCGAAGTTCAACAAGCATGAGGATGAGCTGGAAACTATGTTTGATAAATGGCTGTTTGTCCTTCGTAATCTTTCGTCTTTATTCGAACGTCCGCGTGCTCTTCAAAACCGTGTGTTCGACCGCTTGTTTGAGGCTGCCGAAATAGCTAAGTTTTCTCGAAAAGAGCTTGGAGAATATTGGGAGAGCTTAAAGAATTTCCGTGATTGGTATAGTGTAATGTCCACTCAGTTGAATAAAGGACGAGAAGAAGGCCGTGCGGAAGGTCGTGCGGAAGGATTGAAAGAAGGTTTTCAAAAAGGCGAACAGGAGGCGGTTCGTAAGAATGCATTGAGAATGAAGCAAAAAGGATTTTCTTTTGAAGATATAGCCGAGATAACCGGACTGGGCTTGGATGAGATTTCTGTTTTGTAATTTGAAGATTCCCTGTTCTTTACCAGAATCTGACCATTAGGAAGGATGGCAAGCGTATCGTTAAGGTCGGAATTAATTCTGATAGTGCCACTCGCACGATTGGAGATTGGATAATAGAGGTGGAATAAGTTTTTCCTGCCTCTATTATATATTGAATCGCGTTTCAGCCTTTTCTTTTCAGATATTCATATCCAATCCTGCAATATAAACATTTCTTTTTATCGCAATATTCTTTTTTTAATTGTATAAGGGCCTGACTGTCTGCTGCATTGGCAGCTTTTATTCCACATTGTTCCCACATGCGGGTAATATAGTTGTATTCTGCTTTCAGTTCTTCCAGAAAAGCACCGGCACGTGCACAATACTCTTCTTTTCCCTTGTGTACTCCGTAACTGTACAGAAAAGTCACTACCGTATTAATCACCAGTAAGTCAAGGGAAGAGTTGCTCAATGTTTTGGGGCGGAAAGGGGAGGTGTGTTCGAAAGTATAATGACTTACCCAGTATTCCGAAGTACCTCCTTTTAATATGTCACGCACTTTGGGTAAAGTGTCAGCCTCCATGATACGTGAAAGCAGTCCGTAAGAGCGGTGATACAGCACCGCCAGTTGTGCTATCCGTATATGGGGGAAGTTGGTGGGGCGCAGACGCAGGAAGCGCCATTGGGAAACATCCATTGGGGTGAGTCCGAATTTATGGGAAAGGTATTCGTATTCCTTTTTCAAACGTAAATAATACTCGTCACCGTTCGTTTCTTGAAGCAGTCCTGCCTGTCCGAAGAAAAAGGCTTCTATCTGAAACAACTCATCCCGATGCTTGTCTACGGCCCGTAAAGGAATCCGGTTTGCCCAAGTCTCAAAAGCATCTCCGTTGAGGCCGAAACCGAAATTGCGTGCCAAAGTGATAAAAAAAGCATCCTCCCAATTGGCGTTGCAACGTTTGAGTCGCTCCGATAGTTGCGAGGCTTTCTGTTCGAAACGTTCCAGTTGGAGGGCAGACATCCATGAGTGTATCGTGAAAGTGGAAAGGGTGGGGATGATGCGGTAACAAGGCGGATAACTCTCTGTCTCAACCAGTTCGTGATAGTTCCGGCAAACGTAATCAGGGCAGGGGAGTATTAATTGGGGAATAGGTTCGCCGTCAGTACGGTATACATCAATATCCGCATCAGATGTTATATGCAGAATAACGGAATCGTATGCTGCATCTGTGTGGTGTCCGTGTTTCAACCAATCCGAAGAATGTTCGTGTATTTCCACATTACCTACCCATAAAACGCCGTTCAGCTTGACTTTTGCATTAAAAAAATCGGGACCGGCATTTGTATTTGCCAGTCCCGTATCTATGATTTCAACCTTTTGGCCAGTTGTGGTTTTTAGTTCCTGAATCGGAAATATCTTGTGTTTCCAAATGTAATGTAGTAGTTGTTCCATGTTAATGAGGTGTAAATGTTGGGCAAATGTAATGGTTTACAGTGAAAAAAGCTATCTTTGTAGCAAAAATATATAGACATACAATGAAAATAGCATTAATTGGATACGGAAAGATGGGTAAGGAAATCGAAAAGATTGCAATTGCCCGTGGACATGAGATTGTGAGTATTATAGATATTAATAATCAGGAAGATTTTAACTCCGAAGCTTTTAAATCGGCTGATGTGGCTATTGAGTTTACTAATCCTACAGTGGCTTATACTAATTATATGAAGACTTTTGCAGCAGGGGTGAAGTTGGTATCGGGAAGTACCGGATGGATGGACCGTCATGGTGATGAGGTGAAAAAGCTTTGTACCGAGGGGGGAAAGACATTGTTTTGGTCATCTAACTTCAGTCTGGGAGTGGCTATTTTCTCGGCTGTTAATAAGTATCTGGCTAAAATCATGAACAACTTCCCGGCTTATGATGTCTCTATGGTGGAGACGCATCATATCCATAAGGTGGATGCACCGAGTGGGACAGCAATTACTCTTGCAGAAGGTATCTTGGAGAATATCGACCGCAAGGATAAGTGGGTGAAAGGAACTTTGGTCACACCGGACGGAATCGTGTCGGGTAACACGACTTGCGCTCCCGACGAACTTCCGGTCAGCTCTGTTCGTGAAGGAGAAGTGCCGGGTATTCATACCATCCGTTACGACTCGGAAGCAGATAGTATTTCGATTACCCATGATGCCAAGAACCGTAAGGGATTTGCTTTGGGGGCAGTCTTGGCTGCCGAATATACGGCTCAGCATGAAGGATTTTTAGGAATGAATGATTTATTTCAATTTTAGCATATGATAAAAGCAACACGTGCACAATGGATTAGGTTTGTCATTGTACTGGTACTTTGGCTGGTGTTCCTCGTTTGGCTGAAAAGCTGGATGGGGCTGTTAGTCGTACCGTTTATATTCGATGCATATATCACGAAGAAGATTCCCTGGACTTGGTGGAAAAAGTCAAAGAATCCCACTGTGGTGACGGTGATGGGATGGGTGGATGCGATTGTTTTTGCTTTGGTGGCGGTTTATTTCGTGAACTTGTACTTCTTCCAGAATTATGTGATTCCTTCTTCTTCATTGGAGAAGTCGCTGCTGGTGGGCGATTATTTGTTTGTCAGCAAGTTGAGTTACGGTCCCCGCGTACCGCAGACTCCATTGCACATGCCGTTGGCACAGCATACATTGCCTGTTTTCAATTGTAAGTCTTATTTGGAGTTTCCGCAATGGGATTACAAACGTGTAAAAGGGTTGGGAGATGTGCAGTTGAATGATATTGTGGTGTTTAATTTCCCTGCCGGAGATACGGTGATGGCAAATGTGCCCAATGATGATATTTATCGCATGAGCTATCAGGCGGGTAAAGAACTGACTAAGCCGGTGGATATGGCCGGAATGACTCCCGAACAGCAACGGATGGTGTTTGATTACTACTATCAGGCAGGCCGTAAATATATTGATGAAAACGCCAATACGTACGGCAAGGTGTTTGTCCGTCCCGTAGACCGTCGGGAAAACTATGTAAAGCGTTGCGTGGGACTTCCCGGACAAACGCTCGAAATCAAGGACCGCGTTGTCTATTTGGATGGGAAACCGAATAAAGAACCTGATAATGTGCAGTATCGCTATCTGGTAAAGGTGCACAAAGCCATACCAGACGATTTGGCGCACGAGTTGGGCATCAGTCGGGAGGATTTGTCTTATTATTATCCGGAGGCGTCGGCCTATAACATTCCTCTGACGGAGAAGGCAAAAGCCGGTTTGTTGGCACGTAAGGATATAGTGGCCGGCATCGAGAATGTTCCGGGTGATGATGCGGGAGGTTTGTATCCGCTGAATAAACTGACCGGTTGGACTACCGATAATTACGGTCCTTTGTGGATACCGAAGAAGGGTGAAACGATTCAGCTGACATTGGATAATCTGCCGATTTATGAACGTCCCATCCGTGCTTATGAAGGCAATGACCTGAAAGTGAAAGATGGTAAGATTTACATTAACGGAAAGGAAACAAACGAATATACATTTAAGATGAACTATTATTGGATGATGGGTGATAATCGCCATAACTCTGCCGATTCCCGTTTCTGGGGATTTGTACCTGAGGACCATGTGGTGGGTAAACCTATCTTTATCTGGTTGTCTCTTGACCCCGACCGTGGCTGGCTGGACGGCAAGATACGCTGGAACAGATTGTTCTCTTTTGTAGATAACATTAAATAGTGCACATTCCCCATGTCTCCATATGGATAAAGGCAATGCTTACGGCAGTCGTTTTGGCACTGCTGATAAAGACATTTGCTTTCACCTCCTGCACCATTCCTTCTACCGGTATGGA
The DNA here is from genome assembly GCF_948499155.1 of uncultured Phocaeicola sp. Classification (NCBI taxonomy): domain Bacteria; kingdom Pseudomonadati; phylum Bacteroidota; class Bacteroidia; order Bacteroidales; family Bacteroidaceae; genus Phocaeicola; species uncultured Phocaeicola sp. The sequence continues at coordinate 20,822 of NZ_CAOOSE010000033.1, forward strand.
AAACAGTCTCTATCAGGGCGAGAGGGTTTTGGTGAATAAATGGAGTTATGGGTTTCGTGTGCCTTTTTCCACTTGCCGATGGTTGGAAAAGCCGGTCGGAAAAGGGGATGTGGTGTTGTTTAATAATCCCAGTCCGCGTTCTTTGCAAACATCGGTTGGCAATAGGGAGCTGTTTATCAGCCGTTGTGTAGGTGTTCCGGGAGATACGTTGATGCTGAATGAAGAGTTGTTGCTGACGGACGAGCACGTGCTCAGCCCGGACAGCAAGTCTCTTTATGTATATCCGCATACGGCAGAAGATAGCGTGTTGCGGGCTATGCAGCAATTGGGCATCACAGGAAACCAACTGGTAGGGTATATGGATGAAAGGTATATCCGCAGCTTCAGTCATTATGAGTATTATTTGCTTGAGCAGAAGCTGGCAGGAAAAGTGAGTCTGCTTCCTCTGTATCAGAAGGAGGTGAGCAAGAGTCATCCGTTTGTGATTCCGGCCAAAGGCAAACCGGTAAAGGTATATCCGTGGAATGTGACTTTGCTGTGTAATACCATTATGCGGCATGAGGGGAAACAGGCTTCTGTCAAAGGAGATACCCTGTTGGTGGAGGGCAAGCCGGTTTCGGCTTATACATTTAAGAAGAATTATTATTGGATGGCATCCAATAATCCTATAAATCTATGTGACTCGCGTCTTTTCGGACTGGTGCCCGATGACCATTTGATAGGTAAAGCCTGGCGAATCTGGTTTTCCTCGCGAAAGGGACGCTTTTTTGAACGAGTACAGTAATGGAGAAAATAATATATGTAGGTTCTGCCTATTTAGCTCCCGTAGAGTATTACACCAAATTGCTTGCTTATGACAAGGTGTATGTGGAGCGTTATGATAACTATGTGAAACAGACTTACCGTAATCGTTGTGTGATTGCGGCAGCCGATGGCCCATTGGCGCTGACTGTTCCTACCGAAAAAAGTGACGGTAATAAATGCCTGATGAAAGATGTCCGTATCTCCGATCACGGCAATTGGCGTCACATGCATTGGAATGCTTTGGTAGCCGGTTATAAGCATAGTCCTTTCTTTGATTATTACGCCGATGACTTCCGTGTGTTTTATGAGAAGAAATATCCTTTCTTATGGGATTTCAATCAGGAATTATGCAGTTTGGTGTGCCGTTTGATTGATATCGAACCTCAAATGGAGGGAACGTCCGACTATCGTACCGAGTTGACCGCCGGAGAGGATGACTTCCGTGAAATTATCCATCCCAAACGTGATTACCGGATGGCAGATACGACCTTTATTCCTAAGCCTTACTATCAAGTGTTTAAAGAGAAACACGGCTTTTTGCCGAATCTGAGTATAGCCGACCTTTTGTTTAATATGGGGCCGGAGAGTTTACTCGTCTTGCGAGATAGTATAGAACCGTTAAACTTATAATATCATGAATAATTTATTTAGTGTAAAAGATCAGGTGGTAGTTATCACCGGTGGAACAGGCGTATTGGGAAAGGCCATCGCCGCACACTTGGCTGCTGAAGGGGCAAAGGTAGTGATTCTGGGCCGTAAGGCAGAAGTGGGCAATGCTATTGTGGAAAATATCAAGGCAAAAGGCGGAGAAGCCATGTTCCTGGTGACTAATGTGCTGGATGAGGCTGTCTTGAAACAAAATCTGGAGGATATTTTGGCTAAGTATGGCCGTGTGGATGCACTGTTGAATGCTGCCGGAGGAAATATGCCGGGGGCAACTATTGCTCCTACGGGTACTTTCTTTGATTTGAAGGTGGATGAGTTCCAGAAGGTGTTGAACCTGAATCTGACAGGCACCGTACTGCCCACTCAGGTATTCCTGAAACCGATGGTGGAACAGAAAAAAGGTGCTATCGTGAACTTCTCATCTATGGCTGCCTTTCGCCCGATGACTCGTGTGTGCGGGTATGCGGCTGCTAAGGCGGGTATATCCAATTTTACTGCATTTATGGCACATGAGGTGGCTACAAAATTCGGTGAAGGTATTCGTGTCAATGCTATTGCTCCGGGCTTCTTCCTGACCGAACAGAACCGTACTTTGCTGACTAACGAAGACGGCAGCTACACAGAACGTGGAAATGATGTGATTCGCCAGACTCCGTTTAAACGCTTCGGGCGTGCGGAAGAGTTGTGCGGAACAATACAATATTTGATAAGTGAGGCATCGTCTTTTGTGACCGGTACGGTAGCGGTAGTAGACGGCGGATTTAATATTTTTGCAATGTAATATTTGATTGGTTATGATACTATGTGAACAAACATGGCGTTGGTACGGCCCGAATGATCCTGTATCTTTATGGGACATCAAACAGACCGGCGCAACCGGTATTGTTACTGCCTTGCATCATATTCCCAATGGGGAAGTGTGGACGGTAGAGGAAATCATGAAGCGCAAAAAAATGATAGAAGAAGTCGGGCTGACTTGGAGTGTCGTCGAGAGCGTGCCCGTGCACGAATATATTAAGACTCAGACAGGAGATTATCTGAAATATATAGAGAACTATAAACAGAGCTTGCGTAATCTGGCAGAATGCGGCATTATGATTGTCACTTATAACTTCATGCCGGTGCTCGACTGGACACGCACTGATCTTGCTTATACTTTGCCCGACGGCTCGAAGGCTTTGCGGTTTGAGCGGGCAGCTTTTGTGGCTTTTGATTTGTTTATTTTAAAGCGTCCCGGTGCAGAGAAAGAATACTCGGCAGAGGAAACCGAAAAGGCTAAGGCTCGCTTTGCCCAAATGGATGCGGAAGAAATCCATCGTTTAACCCGGAATATGATTGCCGGTCTGCCGGGGTCTGAAGAGAGCTTTACACTGGAGCAGTTCCAACAAGAGTTAGACCGTTATAAAGATATTGATGCGGAAAAGCTTCGCAAGAACCTTATTTTTTTCCTGAAAGAGATTTGTCCGGTGGCAGATGAGGTCGGAGTGAAATTGGTTATCCACCCGGATGATCCGCCACAGCCGATTCTTGGTTTGCCTCGTATCATGAGTACGGAAGAGGATTTTGAGAAGTTGGTTGAAGCAGTCCCTAATCCTTCTAACGGCTTGTGTCTGTGTACGGGTTCATTGGGTGTGGCTGCACGCAATGATTTGGCAGGAATGATGGCACGTTTGGGTGACCGTATCAACTTTGTCCATTTCCGTAGTACTCAGCGTGATGCGGAGGGGAATTTCTATGAAGCCAACCATCTGGAGGGTGATGTAGATATGTATCATGTGATGAAGAATCTGCTGTTATTGCAGCAGCGTCGCGGTGTCTCTATCCCGATGCGCCCTGACCACGGTCATCAGATGATAGATGATTTAAAGAAAAAGACCAATCCGGGATATTCCTGCTTGGGACGTATGCGCGGTCTTTCCGAGCTTCGCGGACTGGAAAAGGGGATTGCCATGAGTATGGAAGAGGGCAAATAAACAGCCTGTTTCCGGATATTGAAAACGCGGACGTATGCATGGAATTATACATACGTCCGCGTAGGTTTATACATACGCTCGTGTAAGCCTACACGTACGTCCGCGTGAGCTCACACGTACGTACGTGTGGAATGAGGGTTTAACGGAGGGTTTTTAACTCTCCGTTTTCCATTGCAATCTTGTAAGTTTTACCTTTTGAGGTATTAAAGGTAAGTGTCTTGTCACTGTATCTCACCTGGCAGGGAGCACCTGCTTTAGACAGGATAGTGGCTTCTTTCAGGTTACCGTTTTCCCATGTTATGTCGACTTCAAAATTACCCTTTGCGCATAATCCTTCTACAGAGCCGTTTTTCCATGCATCGGGCAGTGCGGGCAATAACTGGATGAATCCCATGTGGCTCTGCAGCAGCATTTCGGTAATACCTGCCGTGCCTCCAAAGTTACCGTCAATCTGGAAGGGTGGGTGCGTGTCCCATAAGTTGTTCATCGTTCCGTTTTTCAGTAAGTTGCCGAAGAGCTTGTATGCATGGTTCCCGTCTTGCAGACGTGCCCATTGGTTTAATTTCCATCCCATGCTCCAACCGGTCGCACCGTCGCCTCTATGTTCCAACACTACTTTGGCGGCTTTGGCCAATTCGGGAGTCGTGACAGGAGAGAGTGTACGTCCCGGATGCAGGCCGAACAGATGGTTTACGTGACGGTGTTCGTCTTTGGGGTCATCAATATCTACCGACCATTCCATGAGCTGACCGTAGCGGCCTACTTGATAGGGAACCAGATTATCCAATACATGTTGCCATTGTTTACGTTCTTTAGCGTCCACTCCCAATACTTTGCTGGCATCAATGGCATCCAGCAGTATTTCGCGAATGACGGCATGCACGAAGGTGGCTCCCTGGTCTACCGGTCCATGTTCGGGAGAAGTGGACGGGGCAGCTGTGTAAGTGCCGTCAGGACGATGCCACAGGTAGTCTACGGCAAAGTTGGCACTGCTTTTGATTAGGTCGTATCCTGTTTCTTTCAGAAATTTCTTGTCGCGTGTGTAGTCATAGTAATCCCACACGTGTGTAGCCAACCACGGTCCTGCCATGGGGTTGAAGTTCCATGACATATTCTCATCTGTCAGCGGAGAGGTAAATCCGAAGATATTGGCGGAAATGGAAGCTGTCCAGCCACGTGCACCGAAGTATGCTTGGGCTGTTTTTTCTCCCGGTTTTACCAATGTGCGGATAAAGTCGATTAAGGGCCATGCACATTCGTCCAGATTGGTGGAACACACAGGCCAATAGTTCATTTGGATATTGATATTGTTATGGTAATCTACATGCCAGGGGCCGTCTACACCATTGGCCCACATACCTTGAAGATTGGCAGGAAGGTTGCCGGGACGGGAACTGGCTATCAGCAGATAGCGGCCGAACTGATAATAGATTTCTTCCAATTTATAGTCAGGGTTGCCTTTACGGTAACGGGCCAGACGTTGGTAGGTGGGCAGGTCGGTGACTGCCGGATACTGTAACGTCATGGGGGCATGAGGGTTTAGTGTCAGTCTTACCCGGTCAAACAGGTTGGTATAGTCGGCCTTGTGGCGTTCGCACAACTCATTATAGCTTTTGCCGGCGGCTGTATTCATCATGGCAAGAGTGGTCTGTTCCGGGTCTGCTCCTACGTATGTTTTCGGGTCTTTAAAGTCCGGGTCGAAATTCAATTTGTAGTCTGTATCGGCTGTCAAGAGAAAGATGACTTCATCTGCTCCTTGTGCAATGAGTTTTCCGTCAGTGGCAGTCAGGCTTCCCCCTTTATGGATGGCACGGATGCGAAGGGCAAATTTCATTTGATTGTTGTTCAAATGGCCGGTATAAAGCAGGCTGTTGTTTCCATCGGCTTTTATGCTGCCTGTAGCTTCGGGGTTCGCTCCGTAACTGAATACAAGATTCTGCATACCCGGTTTGTCAGCGGTAAACTTAATGACCATGACACTGTCGGGGTAGGATGCGAAGTATTTGCGCTCATAATTCACACCGTCTTTGCGGAAGCTGACAACGGCAAGGGCAGAATCCAGAGAAAGGGCGCGTTTATAGTCCGTCATGCCTATTTCGCTCAGCCCTGTTTCAATGTATGCTTCTCCTAGGCTGGTATAAGAGCCGAAACGGAACGGAGTCTCGCGGCTGGGTTCGTAATCAGCCAGTCCGTTGAAGTTGCGGCAAGTAAGTTCTTCCGCTTTTTCTTGGTTCCCTTCAACGAATGCCTGTCGTATCTCGGGCAACAGATGGGCCGACTCTTTGTTGGCATTCCAATAATACTCAGCTCCCTTTTCGGTGTTCGGGCCACCGCGCCATAGAGTCTTTTCATTCAGTGTAATACGTTCGGCAGCCACTGAGCCTAGTATATTTCCTCCCAGACTTCCGTTTCCGATAGGCAATGAATTACTTTCCCACGATTTGTCGGCGGTCGGGGCATACCAGGAGGCGCGTCCGTCCAGATTATTGGGTTTGTCAAACCAAATGCTCAGGCCTTTTGTATAATCAACACTTTGTGCTTGCATGGAGGCAGCCAGTAAAGTACTGATGAGGCATAAATGGAGTTTTTTCATGTCATTATGATATTAGTTAGGTTGTTATTTTGCAAAGATACGATTTTCTATGAGTATACAAGCGTAGAAAGGTATTCTTCGGCAAACATTTCATTGGCTATTTCCAGTAAATGGCCTGCGGTCAGGGCTTCAATACGTTTAAAGACTTCTCCCGGGCCTTCAAATTTGCCGTAGTGCAGAAATGCTTTCCCCATATCGAGTGCATTGTTTTCAAAGTTGTCGCTTGCCACACCGATTTGCCCGATGATTTGCTTCTTGGCAGCGGTCAGTTGGGCATCGGTCAGTTTATTGTCACGCAACTTTTTCAGTTCCTTGTGCACCAGTCGGATGCAATGGTCCACATCTTCGGTGTCGGTTCCGAAATAGATGCAGAATACGCCCGTGTCGGTATAGGAAGTCAGGTTGGCCTCTACATTATATACCAGCCCGCGACGTTCACGAAGTGCCAGATTCAGACGGCTGTTCATGCCGGGGCCTCCCAGTATATTATTGAGCAGATAGAGCCCGGTTCGTTTCTCATCGTATGCGTGATATCCCCGGCTGCCTATCATGACATGTGCCTGATGGGTGTCTTTGTTGATGGTCAGAGTCTGTGGGGTATAGGTAAAGGGAGCGGTACGCTGACGGTTTATTTCGCTTAGCGATATATCGCTCACGGCTTTTTCTACTGTTCGGATTACCTTCTTGAAGTCGATGTTGCCTTGTACAAAAAAGACCATATTGGTTGTTTTGTAGAAGCGTGCTGTAAAGTCCAACGCATTCCGGCTGGTAAATCCTCTCAATAGTTCCGGTTTTCCCAGAATATTTCTTCCTAAGGGATGATTGGGGAAGAGCAGTTCTTCAAAGTCATCAAAGATGAGTTCGGAAGGGCTGTCCTCATAACTCTGAATTTCGTCGATAATCACTTCCACTTCCTTGTCTATCTCATGTTGGGGGAAAGTACTGTGGAAAACAATATCTGCCAGCAGCTCTACTGCACGCGGAAAGTGTTCTGCCAGAAAAGCGCTGTAAATCACCGTTTCTTCTTTATTGGTATAGGCATTGAGGTCTCCGCCCACATTTTCCATACGGTTCAGTATATGCCAGGCGTGTCTTTTCTCTGTACCTTTAAAGATAAGGTGTTCCACAAAATGTGCCATTCCCTGCTCTTGCTCGTTTTCGTCACGTGTTCCGGCGTCTACAGCAAAACCGCAATAGGCTACTTTAGAGAGGTTGGGCGCATGGATAATACGCAGCCCGTTTGACAAAGTGAAAGTATTATAGGACATTGTTTTTTAATTCAATTCTGTTTCGGTGGACAAAAATACAACAAAAGTTATTGTTGTTCTTCAAAAAATGCAGATATTTGTATTCAATAACAGAATTCAAGAGAATGGATAAGATTGCTATTTTTTGTTCTGCATCTGATAATATAGATCCTGTTTACTTCGACAAAGCGCGTGAACTGGGAATCTGGATGGGACAAAACGGAAAGACCTTGATATATGGCGGAGCCAATATCGGCTTGATGGAATGTGTCGCCCGTGCTGCTAAAGAGAGTGGAAGTATGGTGATGGGGGTGGTTCCTACCAAACTGGAAGAACGCGGAAGGGTGAGCGACCTGTTGGATGTTACTTTCCGTACAGACAATTTGAGCGACCGCAAGGATGTTATGTTGCACGAAGCGGATGTAGTGGTGGCACTGCCGGGCGGAGTGGGTACTTTGGATGAGATTTTCCATGTGATGGCTGCGGCTACATTGGACTATCACCGTAAAAAAGTTATATTCTATAATATCAATGGATTCTGGAATGGCATTGTGGAATTTCTGAAAGGGCTGGAAACACAGCATTTTGCACATCATCCGCTGAGCAGTTATTATGCTGTGGCGGATAACCGGGAAGAACTAACCGAACTATTAAAATAAATATCTCTGTTACTTATGATGACATCTATACACGAATTGTTGAAGAAAGAGGCTGAAGCCGTATTAAATATTCCGGTTTCGGATGCTTATGAGAAAGCTGTGGCTCTGATTGTTGAGCAAGTACATAACAAAAAGGGTAAATTAGTAACTACCGGAATGGGAAAAGCCGGACAGATAGCTATGAATATTGCCACAACTTTCTGTTCAACAGGTATTCCGGCTGTGTTTCTGCATCCCAGCGAAGCACAACATGGAGATTTGGGTATATTGCAGGAGAATGATTTGCTGTTGTTGATTTCTAACTCCGGTAAAACCCGTGAGATAGTGGAACTTACGCAACTGGCTCATACTTTGAACCCAACGCTGAAATATATTGTTATAACGGGAAATGCGGATAGCCCGTTGGCGCGTGAGTCTGATATTTGTTTATGTACCGGACATCCGGATGAAGTCTGTGCATTGGGCATGACTCCCACTACTTCTACTACTGTGATGACGGTGATAGGAGATATTCTGGTAGTGGAAACCATGAAGCATACCGGTTTTACTATCGAGGAATATAGCAAACGTCATCATGGAGGCTACTTGGGCGAACGCTCACGCGAGTTGAGTAAGTAAAAATAATCTCCTTTGGGATGAAAATATTCAGGCTGTTACCTCTGTTATTGGTTGTATTGTTGGCTTCTTGCTTGAATAAGAAGAAGTCGGCAAATATCGGTGTGCCTGAAAATGAATCCCGGTATGTGGTATTGGCTTATGTTACCTCATGGGGAGTAAGTACTCCCGAAACATCGTGTCTGACTCATATCAATTATGCTTTTGGGCATGTGGCGGATGATAACAAAGGAATACGGATAGATAACGAGCCTCGTCTGCAGATGATAGCAGGCTTGAAAGAGAAGAAACCTTCTTTAAAAGTCTTATTGTCTGTGGGAGGCTGGGGTAGTAGCCGCTTCAGTGAAATGGCTGCCAATGACAGTACCCGTACTGCTTTTGCTGCCGATTGCAGGAGGGTGATTGATAAATTTGGATTGGACGGCATTGATATTGACTGGGAGTATCCGGGCAGTGGAGCAGCCGGCATATCTTTTTCTCCTGCAGATAAGGAGAACTTTACTCTTTTGATGCGTGATGTCCGGCAGGCTGTCGGGAAAGACAAACTCCTGACGATAGCTACTTCTGCCACCGGACGTTATTATGATTTTAAGGCGATTGAACCGTATGTGGATTATGTAAATATTATGGCCTATGATATGGAAGAGGCGCCTTTTCATCATGCTGCCTTGCATTGCTCGGCTATGACAGAGGAATGGTCTTGTGAGAAGGCGGTGGCCGAGCATATTGCCGGTGGTTTTCCGGTGCAGCGCTTGGTGCTTGGAATTCCTTTCTATGGGCATGGAACTAATGAGGCTCCTGAATCGTTGGATTATCGCCATATTATCTCTATCGACAGTCTATACAGTCGCTGGGACAGTGTGGCGAAAGTTCCCTATCTGGTCAATTCTGGAGGGGCAGTCGTCGTGAATTATGAAAATGCTCAATCCATCGAGCTTAAATGCCGCTTTTTACACCGGCAGGGTATGCTGGGAGCTATGTATTGGGATTACGATAGCGACGATGGAGCGGGTACTTTACGGCACGCTGTCTATCGCGGGGTTATGCAACTTCCTTGATTCTTATTTTTGTTTATTAGCTCTATAAAGTGGATAAGCCGCTTGGAGAATCTTGTTCTTCAGCAAGACCGGATAGTCGGGGTGTGCAGCCAAGAAAGCTTCTACTTCTCGATAAGCTTCAGGACTGCGATGTTGGGAGAGCAATGCGTTTACCCAGTTCTTGGGGAAGAAAATATCTCCGGTACGTTGTACGTCCAACAAGGCTTCCAATGCCGGACGGATGTATTTTACCGAATGATTTTCTCTGACCGGATGGTTCAGGTAACTCAATACGATGGCAGTCCAAGGTTCTATTCTACGATTTTCTGCCAACATCAAAGACTGGAACAAGACATTAAGTTTCAGGGTATCGGGGATGACTGCGCGTGAGATAAAGTCGAACTCACGTAAGCGGTCGGGATTACTGAGACGCTGACGCTGTGTGGTCAGAAGTTCGTTGCTGTGTTCCGGCATGCGGAGCGAAAGAATATATGCCAGGGTTGTATAATCTCTTTCATTCAGTTGTTTGTCGGATTGGTTTGTCCAAATGTTGTGGAGCTTTTGCAAGCTTCGGGCAGATGTGGCATTTTGAATCAGGCTTCGTAAGAGCTGAATGCGGCAAGAGGGAATGGCGTGAGTCTCGCTGAGACAGAACATCGTGTCTTCCACTTCTTGTTTCTTTTCGGAAGCCAGGGTACGGAGAGGACTTCCCAAATATCCGGTGATAGTTGAGGCTATCAAGGGATTTTTTTCTTTGTCAAGTCCGGTCAACAGACTGCCAATCCACTCTTCATCTGTGAAATGCTTCACTTGATAGTTCTCATACAAGAGCATTAACAAGGCTTCTCTTGCGGTGTCGTCGGCTGTTTCTTGCCAGTGTGCCAGCAACCATGATAGTGTATGGTTGTCCGGTATGAACAGACCATAGCCACGACCGTCTGTATTCGGAAGAATATAGCGGGTGGTGAAAGGCAATGGTAATGTGAATAAACTGTCGGTCAGATTAACTTCTAGAATGCTATCTTGTTGCTCACCGCACAGGGTGACATTGAAGCGCTGAGGCCAAGTGATTCCCCGGTGGTAAGGGTCTTCTTGACTGATTTGCAGCTTTCCGTCTTTTTGTGCGAAACGTATAGTGGGCATTCCTTTCTGATTTACCCATACATCACTGAAGTCAGCCAGATTTTCCGTTGTCTTGTTGTCCAAAATGCGTATCAGGTCATCCCATGTGGCATTACTGTAAGCGTATGTGTTGAGATATTCTCGGATTCCTTCTCTGAATTTGTCTTTTCCCATCAGCTCCACAAGCTTTATCATCATCACAGGTGCTTTATTATAGATGATTTGTCCATAAATCAGTCCGGCATTTCTTAAGTTGTCCAACGGCTGGCGGATAGAGGTCGTTCCGGGAGTGCGGTCTTCCGATAGCGAAGAAGCTGTGAATGTCTTAATCCGGTTCAACTGATGATTTATTTCCGGATATAAAGGTTCGCTGATGCAGGCAGCAAAGTAGTTGGCAAAAACTTCTTTTGTCCATACGTCATCAAACCAATTCATCGTCACCAAGTCGCCAAACCACATATGAGCTGTTTCGTGTGCAATAAGTTCGGTACGTCTCAACTCTTCATCAGGGGTAGGATGCTCACTCAGAAACATCTGATTGTCATTATATAAAGTAGCGCCGGTATGCTCCATGCCTCCGTATTGGAAACCGGGAAGGATGATGAAATCATACTTGGCAAATGGGTAGGGGACACCGGTATAATCTTCCAGCCAACGGAGGGAAGCCATGACTTGTTTGAAGATAGTATCCAGTTGTGACAGTTTTTTCGGGTCTGTTTCCCGAAAATAAGCCGCAATCTTTCTGTTGCCTTCCTGATATTCCTGTCTTTCCAGCTTTCCGGCAACAAAAGAGAACAGGTAGGTGCTTAATGGTTCGGTCGGAGCAAAATAAATGCTTTTTCTTCCTTCTTGTTCTTCCTCCTTATTAATATAGGTGTTGGAGACGGCAACCCATTCAGACGGAATGTCCAGTTGTAATGTGAAAGAGGCTTTGAGGTTAGGCTGCTCAAAGCATGGAAAAACCGTTCGTGCCCTGTCTGGAACCAACAACGTATACAAGAACTCGTCGTTTCTGTTCAAAGATTGGTTGCCGGCAGTAAAACGGATATATATGTCATTCTCTCCTTGCAGTATTGTGCTTTTCGGTAGGATAATATGTTCGTTACAGAATTCATAAGGAGTCGGCTGTCCGTTTGCGGCCACTTCTTTTATCTTGTCTGCTTCTTCTCTGAAATCAAGGATAATCTCTTGCGGCTTGTTCAACCGGAACCGAACGTGTATCTCTCCCTCTACCGGCATTGATTTTTGTTCGGGAATGGATAAACGAAGGTCATATCTCAATCCGCTGATTTCTTGTTTTCTAAGTTCTGCCAATTCTTGGGAGATTCCTGCGTCATAGATGCGGGGATTCTGAGAAGTCGGCCGACAGGCATTGAGCAGGTAGCATATCATTATAATAATTCCGTAGCGTATTTTCATGGTCTATAATTTGTCTTGGTTATCGGCTGCTATTTTACGGATTCCGCGTTGGGATGCAATGAAAGCACCTCCCAATACTTTCCGGCCGTCGTAAAATACGGCAGACTGTCCCGGAGCAATGGCAGAGGCTTCTGCATGGAACCGTACCAGTAAGTGCTTTTCGTCAAGAACAGCTACACGGCAAGGGATGGGTTTGCTGCGGTAACGGATGCGGACAGCCAGGCCCTTACATTGCATCAGTTCCTGCATGTCAGCTATCTGATAATCCTCCACCAACATGTATTCGGTTTTCAGTTCTTCCGCATCTCCCAGCATAACGGTATTTTTCTCTGCATTGATTCTTAATACGTAAACCGGGTGCCCTAAGGCTATCTCCAATCCTTTTCGTTGCCCGATGGTATAATAGGGAAAACCCTTATGTTGCCCGATTTTTATACCTTTATTGTCGACAAACCATCCGGGCCCTACTTTTGTATCGATATCCGGACACTGAGAACGAAGAAAATCACGATAGTCTCCTTCGATAAAACAGATTTCCATACTTTCTCCTCCCTGTGCTTTTGCCTCAAAACCTTTTTGGCGAAGATATTCCCGCACTTCTTGTTTGGTATATGTTCCAAGTGGAAAGATGAAGCGGCGCAGAATTTCCTGTGGAAGTTTCCACAGAAAATAAGATTGGTCCTTGGTCATATCATCTCCTGCTATTATATATAGGTGTCCATTATGTTCTTCCAGGCGACAATAGTGCCCTGTAGATATGTAGGCACAATTAGTTTGGTCGGCCCATTCGCATAGGATACGTTCTTTGAAAAGAGGGTTGCACATCACACAAGGGTTGGGAGTGCGGCCTTTCATATATTCGTCAATGAAATGCTTGACAATAACCTCCTTAAATTCCTCACGTACATCGGCCACGTGATGTTCTATACCTAATTTTTCTGCCAATGCTCGGGCTTCAAGCACATCATCCGGCTCTGTTTGTCCGGGAGTGGAGAACTTTGAAGGTACATCCCATGTACGCATCGTTACTCCTACCACTTCATATCCTTGTTCTTGCAGCATGATGCAGGTGGCGGAACTGTCAATTCCGCCACTCATGCCTACCAATACTCTTTGTTCTCTACTTTTCATCGTTTGTTGTTTAAAGAAACAGTTCCGGTTCTCTTCGGGCTGCACATTTCTCGTGCAACATTGGAGTATAAGGGGTATCAAAAATACGTGCTCCGTTTGGACATTCTTTCACACAGGCACAACATTTGATACATTTTGCGATTTCAGTTGCTATCTTTCCTTCTTCATTAAGGTAAATGGCATGTGTAGGACAGACCTCAATACACTCACCACAGGCAAAACATTCTTCCGTGCATAAAGGGGCAGCCGGTGTAGACGGTCCTACATGGCGATAGGGAACGTTGCCTTTAATAAAGAAATTGGTAGGAGCATCACTATCCTTGAGCTTCTTAAGGCAGTCTTTACCAAACTGTTCTGCTATTTGCAGGTCGTTAGCATCGGGTCGGCCTTCGGCAACAGGCATTCCAGGACGGCTGTAACTATGCTCTCCGATGAATGCCCCGGCAGCAAGTGGCGTAAAACCTAAGCGGGTTGTCTCATCTCTTAGTTCCACCAATGCATCTTCATAATCCCGATTGCCATAAACGGCAACCAAAACGGTTGGTGCATTTTCTCCCCTTAACCGCCGGATGCGTTGTAGGGCTATAGGTGCCACTCGTCCGGCGTAAACAGGCACTGCGATAATCGTCAGTGCATTTTTAATTTCAATAGGCATGATACTCTCGTCAAGTGTCAGGTCTGTTTCTATTCTGCGTCCCATTCCTATACCATCTCCGATGGCACGGGCTATTTTCGCCGATGTATGCGTAGGCGAAAAAAATACGATATGCGTTGTATCTACCATAGTAGTTATTAGTTGATTGAGAGACAAAGATAATGAATTTTGTTCAAAGCCATAGGTTATCCTCTTCAAGATATGCTGTAGATACATATTATGTATAAAGGATTCTATTATTATAAGTCAAGATTAAAGAATAACCGGTCGATTGTGAACAAAATTGCTATATCGTTAAATGATGTTGGCTCGTGAACAAAAAAGCAGAGAAATGGCTGCTTTTATAGTTTTGGGTCGGCGATTTGGGGAGTTGCTATGTTAGAAAACATATATCTTCTTTTCTATAAAATTTTGAAAAATGGTTTTCGTTCTATCTTAGTACGATAAAACCTCTTCCAAGTTTGAACGTCCTATGTTACATGGGTATTACGCGCGTCAACTCTTGTATATATAATAATGTGTATGGCTTTTCTTCGATTCCTTTAATGCTCGCTAATACATATTTTCTATGGTTTTGCAGGTAAATAGTATGTGAAGATTCCTATTTCTTAAAAAAATCCTGTGTTTTATAAATATTTTTAGTAGAAAGTGTTGCAGAATAGAGTAAAATGGGTACTTTTGTCCGATGAAATTATGGCTATTATAGAAACTGACTAAAAAATGATGGATGCCCTTTTTCGATTACCGAACAATGATCTTTCTGCCACTTTACAGAAAGATAAGCTGTTTAAAGAAGTGGAACAGCAGTGGAATACTGTGTCATCTGAGGAAGGAAGCACTAGAAGAAAGGTCGATTATGAAATCTATAAAAGTATTGTGTATAACTTAGAAGTAAGAAAAGTATTTCTGGATCCGAAGCTTTCTTTGGTGAAGTTTAGTTCAATAGTCGGCACGAATACTACCTACCTCTC
>NZ_CAOOSE010000034.1:0-34525 GCF_948499155.1 uncultured Phocaeicola sp.
CGGAGGCTTTTTGTATTTATAGTGTATAATCTCTAAAATTGAAATACTATGTTGGCATACACCTATATTAAACAAGGTAAATTTGAACTTATAGAGAAACCGAAACCTGAGTTGAAAGACACTCGTGACGCTATTGTACGTGTTACCCTTAGTAGCATTTGTACCAGTGACTTGCATATAAAGCATGGAAGTGTTCCTCGTGCTGTTCCCGGTATAACAGTAGGACATGAAATGGTGGGTGTTGTGGAACAGACGGGTGCTGATGTCACTTCGGTGAGGCCGGGTGACCGAGTAACCGTTAATGTAGAAACTTTTTGCGGTGAGTGTTTTTTCTGTCGACATGGCTATGTTAACAATTGTACTGATTCGAATGGAGGTTGGGCATTGGGTTGCCGTATTGATGGCGGTCAGACTGAATATGTACGTGTGCCTTATGCTGATAGTGGGCTGAACCGTATACCCGAAACGGTAACTGATGAACAAGCCTTGTTGGTGGGAGATGTTCTTGCTACAGGTTTTTGGGCTGCTCGTATTTCAGAGATAACCGAGAAGGATACAGTTCTTATCATTGGTGCGGGCCCTACGGGAATTTGTACATTGCTTTGTGTGATGTTGAAGAAACCGCAGCGTATCATTGTTTGTGAGAAGGCAGAGGAAAGGATTCGTTTTGTTCGTGAGCATTATCCGCAGGTAGAGGTTGTCACTCCCGGTGAATGTAAGGATTTTGTGCTCCGAAACAGTTCTTATGGTGGTGCTGATGTAGTGTTGGAGGTCGCTGGGGGAGAAGAGACTTTTCGGCTGGCATGGGAGTGTGCTCGTCCTAATGCCATTGTTACTATTGTGGCACTTTATGATCGTCCTCAAATTTTACCTTTGCCGGATATGTATGGCAAGAACCTGATTTTTAAGACCGGAGGTGTAGATGGTTGTGATTGTGCTACGATTCTGCATTTAATAGAAGAGGGAAAGATAGACACCACTCCGCTCATTACGCATCGTTTTCCGTTAGACCGGATAGAAGAGGCTTATCGTCTTTTTGAGAATAAGGAAGATGGAGTGATAAAAGTAGCCGTAACGGAGAGTATGAACCGACAATAAAAAGATAGTGAATTAAAAAATATAGAAATATATGCCTGTTATCGAAATATCTTCATTGGAGCATCCCGGCGTAGAGGTTTTTTGTACGCTTACGGAAGCTCAGTTGCGTAGGCGAACGGAATCCGGTAAGGGTTTGTTTATAGCCGAAAGCCCCAATGTTATCAGTAGAGCTTTGGATGCCGGATATGAACCTATTGCTTTTTTGTGCGAGCGCAAACATATCATAGGTGATGCAGCCGATATTATTGGGCGTTGTGGTGATGTGCCTGTTTATACAGGTAATCGGGAACTATTGGCGACACTGACGGGATATGTCCTTACACGTGGTGTGTTATGCGCCATGCGTCGTCCTGTACTCCGGAGTGTGGAGGAGGTCTGTCGGAATGCCCGACGCATTGTTGTTATTGACGGCGTAGTGGACAGTACCAATATCGGAGCTATTTTTCGTTCGGCAGCGGCACTTGGGATTGATGCCGTATTGTTGACGCGCAGTTCCTGTGATCCACTGAACCGTCGTGCAGTAAGAGTATCTATGGGGTCTGTTTTCTTGATACCTTGGACGTGGATGGACGGTACGATTCGTGATTTGGGGCGGTTGGGATTTAAGACTGCTGCTATGGCACTGACGGATAATTCCATTTCCATAGATGACCCTTCTCTGGCGACTGAGCCTCGACTGGCTATCGTGATGGGTACTGAGGGGGAAGGGCTTCCTCTAGCAACAATTGCAGAAACTGACTATGTAGTTCGCATTCCTATGGCACACGGAGTGGATTCGCTTAATGTAGCAGCAGCTGCTGCCGTAGCTTTCTGGCAACTTCGGGCTCCCGAAATAACTGAAAACTAATCATTGGTGAATTATCAGATATTCATGTAGTTAGATTGGGATATATGAAAATTATTACTATATTGCAATTCTGATACCATATTGAAAACATATAAAAATGAGTAGATTATGTTTGATGTAAATAAAGCCATATATGCATGCGATGATGTAATCTGTAAAAATATTGAATCTTTTACAACTGACCAAAGAGGTCTATTATCACAGAATATATTGTCTCAATTACGTAATTTTGTAGAGAATATCTTTGTGAAAGTTTACCTTTCCTTGGGTGGTACACCTCAAGGAAAGGACTATGATACCATTCGGGCTGCTTGTAGTTATGTAAAAGCATTGCAGGGAGAATATCGTTTTTTAAGTCAGTTTCATAAGCTGTTGCAAATTTCGGTTTCTCATTACACGTTAGATCCTGACAGCTCAGAAAGACTGATGTTGAAGTATTATGAATATCTGTTGCGAATCCGAACTTTTATGAAAAAGAAATTCGGAATGAAGCTTTTGGCAAATTTGAGTCGGTTTCCTTTGAATACAGATAAAACATTTACTTTATATTATAAAGCCATAGCACAAGCTATAGAGCACAGGGGAAGCTTATCCACCAATGTTCATCATGGTAGATTTTATATAGAAAAGATACGCACGATTATCGTAAATGATAAAATTTATTATGAGGTGACATTTATTCCTGCTCATGATAAATCAAGTAAATTTGATAGAATAATTGCCTTTACCCATTTGGAGTTGTCGGATTATTATGCTGTAGAGCTTCATTGGATTGAAACTTCTATCAAAGTGTTAACAAGAAATATGCCTATTATCATCATTGTTGATTGGCAGGTGTCTATTAGGTATTGTGAGATAAGGAATTTTTCAAAGATACTTGGTTATGATATCAATTGTCAGGAAATAAAAGAATATGTTAATCTCATGAACTATCTGACGGTAACACGTATGAATATAGTGGAGTTGTTGGATTTGTCTGATACATACTATGAACATTTTGAAGGTGTTTTACAAAAAGAAGCCAGAAGTTTGTTGATAAGTGAGCTTTTAAGGCGATGCAGAAATATTATTCAAGAACAGTCTCAAGGCGTTAATGTAATTAGATATTTGCTTTACAGGCTGAATAATAAGGTCATAAAGAATCAGTTGTATAAATTCCCTTGTTCATTATTGTCTAATCTGTATTTAAAGGTACAATGTGTTCCATTTAGCAACATCCCATTTAACTTTTCTTTGGTAAATCATAATCCGCCCATTGTAGATTTATTGGATTGTATAGATTCTTCAGAACGAACTCATGAATTATTTGCAAGGCTGATTAAAAATAATACGGAGCAGAGAGGGATTCTCTATACTTCGAAGACGGATATCGTCAGTTTTAAAAATCCGAAAGGACTGGCGGAAAAGTACAATAATGTGCTATACCATGGGCATCAGTATGCAAGAATAGAGATATTTAAGAATCATTTTTATATC
Organism: uncultured Phocaeicola sp.; assembly: GCF_948499155.1. Classification (NCBI taxonomy): domain Bacteria; kingdom Pseudomonadati; phylum Bacteroidota; class Bacteroidia; order Bacteroidales; family Bacteroidaceae; genus Phocaeicola; species uncultured Phocaeicola sp. Next base: position 3,422 of record NZ_CAOOSE010000034.1, read on the forward strand.
AAAGAATATGACGATAATGTTTGTGAAATAATCTCCGAATTGAAAAAACACACTGCATCTGGAATTAAGAATTATATCCATTCGGTAGATCTTTGGATGAAAAATTCAGGGCTGCTTATTGATTGTGATGAGAAAAAAAATGCTTTGAGGAATTTATTTAAGAATTCGAAAGTGGCTTTTATATATGGATCGGCGGGTACAGGCAAATCGACGATGATTAACTATATATCTTCTTTATTTAAAGATAAGCAGAAAATATTCTTGGCCAATACCAATCCGGCTGTTGAGAACCTGCGTCGGAAGGTCACTGCCGAACACGCAGATTTCCTGACTATTACAAGATTTCTTTCAAAAGATGCTCCAAATGATTGCGATATTTTATGTCTGGATGAATGTAGTACAATTAGCAATCGGGATATGGTTCATGTATTGCAACGGGCCCAGTTTAAATTATTGGTGTTGGTAGGAGATATATATCAGATTGAATCTATTTTATTCGGAAACTGGTTTAATATTGCATATAAGATGATGCCTAAGGATTCTGTGGTCGAGTTAACACATCCACACCGCACTACTGTTCAAGGATTGATAGAAGTATGGAATAAGGTGCGCGAGATTACTGAAGACAGACTGGAGTTTATAACAAGAAATGGTCTCTCATCTACATTAGACGAATCTATATTTTCGAGAACAGAAGAAGATGAAATTGTACTTTGCCTGAATTATGATGGCATTTATGGCATAAACAATATTAATAAATTTCTACAGAGCAATAATACTAATCCTTCCATCAGCTGGGGAGTACAGACTTATAAAGTAGGAGACCCGGTATTGTTTAATGAATCAAATAGGTTTGCTCCTTTAGTTTACAATAATTTAAAGGGTAAGATTTTACAGATTGAAGAGGAAGAAGATTGCATTTATTTTACAATAGAGGTCTATACTGTTCTGAATGAACTGGATGTAATTGGCTTTGATTTGGAATTGAAAGAATCCGTAGCAGATGAGACATCGGTCATTCGATTTAAAGTCGGTCGGAGCGGAGATGGAAATGATGATAATGATAATGTGGAGAATGTGGTACCTTTTCAGGTGGCGTATGCTATTTCTATTCATAAAGCGCAAGGTTTGGAATATGAGTCTGTGAAGGTGGTGATTACAAGTGAAATAGAAGAGATGGTCAGCCATAATATTTTCTATACGGCTATAACCCGGGCAAAGAGTAAATTGAAGGTTTATTGGAGTCCGGAAACAGAAAAACGCATATTGGAGAATATGAAGGTACAGTTTAATGATAAGGATTATCAACTGTTTAAGGCAAAACACAAAGAAACTCTGATGAAATCTTAATTCATGTCAGGTGGCAAGACAGAATACGGAGATGCGGAACGTGGAGGAGGATGTGACTAAAAAGCTTGTATGTTTGTTTGGGTAGCCATCACTTATTCTTCCCTACGTTTCTGGTCTCGTCTGTCTCTTGTTTTATAGTGTGGAGATGTGTCGAAACTCCCCTTTTATTGAAATCACTCTCGCTACAACTATCTGTGGCGAGGGTGATTTTTAGGTTATGAGAGTTTCGACACACCCCCATGCCTTTGCCGGTTCCTCTCATTAGTTCGGGAATCTTTTCGCCACCGAAAAACAGTAGCACAATCAATGCGGCCAGCAGTACTTCCTGCATGCCGATACCACCGATAAAAAGCATAGTCAGGTTCATGATTATGGGATATTTTCCATGTTCGCCATCATGCTGTTCAGGTGGTTAACTCTAAGCTCTTTCCTGCGGCTATTTGATAACTTGCTTAGCCCAATCTTCGGCTTGTTTGATATTTCCATTACACAATCTGCCCTCTTCCCATTTGATTTTTGGATAAAGCTTTTTGAGTATGATTACACTGTTGGCTATCGAACTGCTACCGGAAGTGGCGAAAGGAATGACGGTCTTTCCAGCAAAGTCGTATTTCTCAAGGAATGTATTGACCGGACGTGGACATACATTCCACCATATCGGATAACCGAGGAATACCACATCATAGTCTTTCAGGTCAAGCGCTTCTCCGCTCAATGCGGGGCGTGAATTTTGGTCGGCCATTTCTACAGAACTGCGGCTTGCTTTATTATTCCAATTAAGGTCTGCAGAAGTGTAGGCTGTAGCCGGGGTAATCCGGTAAAGTTTACCGTTGACTCTTTGGGTAATGGCATTGGCTACTTTTTCCGTTGTTCCGGTACAAGAGAAATAGGCCACGAGGATTTTCTTATCGGATTGTGTACCGGTATCCATTGTCTGTTTTTGTGCTTTTGATGAGCAACTGAAGGTAAGCAAACTCATAATAATCAAGATAATCTGTTTCATTTTACTTTGGTTTTGAATATTTCTTATTTTTGTCATGATAGACAACTCCATACACTACTTGATAGAATGGGGAGGGGAAGTGCGACATATTCTTGAAGTTTCACATAGAAACGGCTTCTGCCACGTTCCTCTTACTTGATTTTATCATGTTCGTGTACAGCATCTGATGATTCATTTCTCACTGGTCAATCGGACTTGTGCGACTCGAATGAAGGTCGCTCATCTCCGAATTCTACATCTGATATCACTTTCATATTATAGATTTAATAAATTTGGCAGGGACACCTCCTACAACTGTATTTGCCTCCACATCTTTTGCAACAACCGCACCGGCACCGATGACAGCATTGTCACCGATTGTTACTCCTTGTAGAATCGTTGCATTGGAACCTATCCATACATTTTTGCCAAGCACGATAGGTGCCGGATAAGTTGTTTTACGCTCTTCCGGAGCCAAGCCATGATTGAGTGTTGCAAAAACCACATTATGTCCGACTTGGCATCCGTCGCCAATGGTCACGCCGCCATGATCCTGAAAATGGCAGCAAGCATTGATGAACACTCCTTCGCCTACAGCGATATTTTTGCCGAAATCAGTATAGAATGGTGGGAATACCCGGAGTGACGTCGGCACTTGATACCCGAACAACTCAGAGAGTAATTCACGCACTTCCTCCGGTGTATGGTATGCCGTATTCAGCCGGAAAGTGATGCGTCTGGCTTCGTTGCTCATATCGTCCATAAAATGGTGTATCTTTTCTGTATCGAGCGCCTTGCGCATTTTTACATATTCCTTGAATTCATTTGTTGTCATATCTTATTCTTTTTCAAGCTTATCATACTCTTTGTCCGTTACCGGTTCAAGCCATTCATTAGAAGTTTTTTCTCCGGGAACCTCGAAAGCTAAATGAGCAAACCAACTGTCGGCAGCCGCTCCGTGCCAGTGTTTTACATTGGCAGGGATGTGAATGACTGTACCGGGCAGGATTGCTACTGCCGGTTTGCCTTCTTCCTGATACCAACCGCGTCCGGCCACACCGATGAGCATTTGTCCGCCGCCTTTTGTGGCTTTGTGGATATGCCAGTTATTACGGCAACGAGGCTCGAAGGTAACGTTGGAAATGTTCACTTGCTCATGTGAAATGGGAGCGAGGTAGCTGTTTCCGATAAAATACTTGGCGTATGCCACATTCGGTTCGCCGATAGGGAAAATCATCTCACGCTGGAAAGCTGCTTTGGCGTCCTCACCGGCTGTATTTTCCGCCCATACACTTTTGGCCAGATTAAACGCGGCCCATGCTTTGGGCCAGCCTGCATAGAAACCGATATGGGTGATGATTTCGGCTATCTCGGTGCGGGTAATACCGTTCTTCTTTGCCGACTGGAGATGGAACACGAGTGAATTATCTGTGATGCCCTGACTGATAAGAGAGGTAATCGTTACTAAACTGCGGTCACGCAGACCAAGTTTATCAGTGCGGCTCCATACCTCGCCGAAGAGGACGTCATCGTTAAGTTCCGCAAATTTGGGGGCAAACTCACCCAATTGGGTACGCCCTGCTGTCTGTACTATCTTTTCCTGTGCCATAACATTGAGTGTTAAAATGCTGAATACTGAAATTAAAAGAATCTTGTTCATAGTCGTTTTTATTGTATGAAATTATTAAGCTGTACTGAACGCTCTCTTCTTAACGTCTTTGTCGTATGTCCTACGAATCAGAGTAATCATTTTCCGTTTGTCATATTTCCTGCTGTAATAGCTGACCATCGGCAGGCAATCCCATCCGATAACCGATACCTTCATCCCTCCGAGCTTACGATACTCCATCGTGCTATCAATGTCCGGTGTGTTTCCGTCCGACAATTTTCCCATTACAAGGGATGAAAGGGCATCGGCAAATACCTGGGAAATGCCGGTCGTAGCTCCGATAGCGAGGAGTGTAAAACTCGCTGCGGTTTTCAGAAAGTTTCTGCAATCCATCATCTTCTGTCTTTTCATTGTTCATTTTCTGATTGCAAATTTACCGTGATTGAATAAGCCGGTTTGTATACGATTTACGGATATTCATACCCAAATCCTCGATTCTGCAATAAAGTCGTATGTAATTCAAATCAAATGAATTACTTTTGCTCAAAAGAAATAAAGGAAAGGCTTATGGAAGAAGTTATAAAACTTGATGAGGTAGATAAGTACAACAAACTTTTCGGACTCGAAACGCGGCATCCCTTGGTGAGTGTCGTTGATTTGTCGAAGGCGACGCAGTGGCCGGAACATTTCAAGATTAATTATGGTGTGTATGCTCTTTATTTGAAGGACACCTACTGTGGAAACATCATGTACGGACGTCAGAGTTACGACTATCAGGAAGGTACGATAGTCAGTTTCGCTCCCGGTCAGGTAGCGGAGGTCGAGATGCAAAAAAATGCTCGTCCAAACGCCCACGGTATTCTGTTTCATCCTGACCTGATAAGGGGTACGGCACTTGGTCAGGAGATTAAGAACTATTCGTTTTTTTCTTATGAAACCCGTGAGGCTTTACATCTTTCGGAAGAGGAGCGTAGCACTGTCATGGATTGCTTTCACAAAATCGAGGTGGAGTTGGAACACAGCATAGACAGGCACAGCCGTCGGTTGATTTGTGCAAATATCGGCCTGTTGCTCGATTACTGCATGCGTTTCTACGAGCGTCAGTTCACGACACGTGAAGAGGTGAATAAAGATGTTATCGTTCGTTTCGAGCGTTTGCTGGATGAGTATTTCGACAGCGATGCCCCCTTACAGGAAGGTCTGCCGACCGTCAAATATTTTGCTGATAAAGTATTTCTGTCTCCGAATTATTTCGGGGATATGATAAAAAGACAGACAGGACAGACCGCTTCGGAATATATCCAGAACAAACTGATTGGGCGGGCTAAAGAGACCTTGCTTGGCACAAACAAGACAACGAGTGAGATTGCTTACGAACTGGGGTTTCAATATCCGCAACATTTAAGCCGGATGTTTAAACGGGTAACGGGATATACCCCTAATGAGTTTCGTTCTTTGAATTAGCTTTTCATATCACAAGGATAATGGAAGAGTTAGTTGAAAAACTTCAAGACCTTTTTTGAAAAGTCTTGGGTCAGTTATTATTCTTGGGGATTGAACATATCAAGCAAATACCTGTCACCGGATGTTGTCTCCTCCGTTTTTTTAACTCTTCATACGTTTTGAACTCCTTAAGTCGTTTCATTAGCCGACCTAAGCGTTTTCGTCCTTTCGATTATGCCTGTCTGTCAGTCGAGTTACTACAGTCTCCGGCAATGGACCGTACAGTCCGTTACGGTAGACCGTACAGTCCACCGTAACGGTCTGTACAGTCTGCCGTAGTAGACTGTAATAATTTTCCGTTTAAAAGGCCTTGGCTGACCCTATGAAACGGCTTACCCTTCCCTTGGTTGGGTGATGTGCTATTTAAATCCCCAAGAAGACAATGTGCCCCAAACTCTTCCAGGTTTTTGGTGCGTGGGGTTTCGTCAAATTTTAAATTTTCGTCGTTACTATTTTGCCGAGTTCATTTCTGGAAGAATTTTTGGCATGAAAACACGAATCAATGACAAATATCAACAGAATTTAGGCTTAAACATGGCTGATGGTAGGTGCTGGCATTTTAAGATGACATCCGGTATGCGTGTAATTGAAATTTATTATTACCTTTGTAGCAAAGCAGATTAGAGATGATGGTAAAAATTAGCTTCAAGGGCATGTTTTCATTCAGAGATGAAGCTGTATTAAGTTGCGAGGCCGACGGAAGTAAGAATATGGAATCATATTACGTGGCCAAACCGGTCGGGAAATATCAGGAACGTGACCCTTATAGTGAGATTCATAAAACAATTAAAAAAGTTAGCGGATAGTTTTTATGCCAACATATCATTCCATAAAAGAACTGACAAGAGGACTTCAGCAGGGAGCAAAACTGCTCAACGATATGTTCTTCAAGCGGAAGACCGTATCGGTACAATATAACGATGCCGTCGAAACCCTGGATGGAGACGAAAACAAGCTGAAGCACCTTATAAGTTACGGAGTCATTACGCAGGCCGGAGACACACTTGAATTGGGTGAAACTTACAGAATATTTTTTGAAGAGGTGCTGGCAGTAAACGAAGATATAAACATTGCCTCCGTTCAGACTTACATTTCAAAACTGAAGCTGAGTATGGATTCTTTTTTAGCTGCAGACACTCCGGCAAGAAGAGCACAATATCTGAGGGAAATACGTCATATATTCAAAAGTATTGAAAACGCTACCAGAAGAAATGTCGTTGACCTGAAAAGAAATGTTGAGCAAACTTACAAACAGGAACCGAATTTCAAAATAAAAGAGCTGAGACTACGAGACTTTGATGAAAAAAACAGGATAATAGCAGAACTTGTAAGACAGACTGAAAAAGTAATGGATGAACAAACAATATTCTTTGCCAACGCAGCAATGGATATTGGCCTGAAACAGACTATCAGCGAAGTAAAAGAAGGATTGCACGATTCAGCCCATGCACTGATAGCCATTTCAGCGCAGATTATCGACTATCTGAACAAGATAGAATATCAGAGCAGACTCGTTAAGAAAATCAGACAATTGAAATACATGAGAGATCAGCTGATGATAGAAGAAAGCACAGATGTCAAGAATATGCTTGCCCATACTAATGATTTGTGGATGGAAAAGCAGCCTAAATACATAACCAGAGTATCGCTTGACTTTCTGAGGAATGATGATTCTGCCCTTGATATACTAAGGAATATAAGAGGCCGGCTGTCAAAGAAGAGCACCATTAGAGCAAGACTTGCCGACAGAATTGATGATAAATATCTTTCAGAAAACCACGAGACAAGTCGGATGTTCAACCACGCTGAAATAATGAATGGTTTCTTTGCACAGAGTGCTGATCTCTTTAATTATGTGTGGAATTATGAATTCTCTATACAGGCAGATGAAGAAACGCGACTTGTGCTATTCCTTCAATTGGCATCACAGTATGATGCACAATTAAAGTACTCGTCTGAGATAAAAAAAATAAATAATATTGAATACCCCCTAATCTACTCAAGATGAAATATACCAGTGAAGTTTTTCAAAGATTGTCTAAAGGGCAATTTATTTCGGGCAATAGCATTGACCCTGAAATCAGGGCTATTTACAACGACCTTGAAGAATGTCAGCAAGAATATGAAGACTATTTCCGTCTGATTGATTTCAATCTTTCGGCAGGAGACGGATTCTATTATTTCAGCAGAAAAGAAGCGAAAGTAAATATTGAGAACAAACTGCAGTCTCTTTTTTCTTGGATTGACTACTTGGACTTTCTGAAAACATACGATACAACATTTGATGCAGGAACCCAATTTTCATTGGCACAAATGGAAATAAGGGTTTCGTCCGACCTTGAACTGAAAGAAAAACTTTCAAGGTTATTTCAGGATAAACAGTCCAATAGGGACAAACTGGAGGCACTGGTGAATAATATGGTAAATATGGGATTTGCCGAACAGACAAACGAATCGGAAGGAAGGTACCAGATTACTTCGGCATTCCATTATATAGAACAGATAATATCTTGTATAAACATTGACGAGGAGGTGAAAGATGAGATACCTGAATAAGATAATATTCATAAACAGTGCACACATTCCTTATGCAGAAGTCAAGCTTGACGGAAACGTTCATTTTATCGGTACTCAGGGTGTGGGAAAATCCACTCTGCTCCGTGCCGTTTTGTTCTTTTACAATGTGGACAAAAGTAAGTTGGGAATACGTACTCAGGACAAGCAGAAAAGCTATGACGAATTTTATTTCCCATATCCCAATTCTTACCTCATTTATGAAATTTGCAGGGAAAACGGGAAGTTCTTTGTGGTGACTTTTGCGTCCAACGGAAGGGTTGCTTTCCGCATTGTGGACTGTCCATACGAGAAGCGTTTTTTTGTTGAGGAAGACAATAATGTCAGGTATGAATGGGGCAGGATAAGTGAGCAAATTGGGACAAAGGTATTCAGAAGCAACATTATTAGAGGGTACGAGGAATTCAGGGACATCATATACGGTAATACACAGAATGCAGCCAAAGAGTTGCGTCGCTTTAATCTGATGGAAAGTTCCAGATATCAGAATGTTCCGCGTACCATTCAAAACATTTTCTTGAATCAGAGTCTGGAGTCACGCGTCATAAAAGATACAATCATCGACTCAATGGATTTTGCCGGTGATAGCATAGATTTGAATTTTTACAGGGAACACGTCAAGTACTTCCGTCAGCAATACGAAGACATCTGGAAGTGGTTTAAGAAGGAGAGAAACGGTAAGGTGAAGGTAAGGACAGATGCGGAAAGTGTAATAGAAAAGTACTCTTTGTATGAGGTGGTGCGGAAAAGAATTAAAGAACTTTGTGCCAAACTGAACTATGCTTTGGAGCGTGATACGGAAAGACTTCCTCATATAGAAGAGAACATTGCGATTAAATCTCAGGAACTTGCCCGCCAAAAAAGACTTTTGGGCGAAGAAAATGAGAAGTTCAACAAAGAGCGGGATGACCTTAAAGGTAAAGAAGCAATTGTAAATGAATTCCTAAGGCAGGGAAGGGCGAAGATGCAGCATTATACAGAGATTGGCATTAGTTCAATTATTGATAAAATCTCGAAAGAAAAAGAACTGCATATTCGTAAAAACTCTTTGGTTCGTCAGGAAAATATTCTTACTGATAAAAATCAAAGTGTAAAGATGCGCTATGATACATTGATACTAGGGCTTGACAACAGTCTTAAAGAGTTCTGTCTGCAGGCCGGGCAGTACATCAATGATATTGAAAGCCAAATGACCCGGAATATCGCAGGTCTTCAGACCGAACTCACAGGCAGGCTGACAGAGCTGAATTCAACTTATCAGCAAAAGACTGATGGCATTCAGGCAGACATAGAGGCTGTCCAACAGGAAAAAACAGAGCTAAGACTTCAAGAGCAGTATGTCCGGCAATTCAATCCGTTTGAAAAAGAAATGCAAGAACTGACAGCGCAGATTGAAGAGTTGGAGAAAAAGAGGTTTTTACTTACCGAACAACAGGTAAAGAAACAACAGGAAATAGTCCGGATTACAAGCAAAACAGAATCAGAACGTAAAGAACTTGAAAATAACTGTGAAAAAGAAATTCTGGAGATAAGGCATGCCAAAGAGGGGATAAAAAGAGAAATAGATAAACTGAAAGAACTTCTTGACAGACAAAAAGGCTCATTCATTGAATGGCTGGACAATAACGTGGTTGATTGGAAAGATACTTTAGGAAAGGTTGTAGATGACGAGATACTTTACAGTACGTCTCTTGACCCACAGAAGACTATAAACTCTGAGACTCTGTATGGGGTACGAATTGAGTTGCAAAATATATCCAAAACGGCGAAAACACCGGAAGAGATTCGTTCTCAAATCGATACTTTTGAGCAAAAACTCAAACAGCTTGACAACAAAATCGCAGGAAGACAGGAGAGGCTTGATAATGATATCAGAGAACTGGAACGCATCCCCGCTTCAAAACTAAAGGCCCTCCGCTTTGAAAACATCAGTCTTGAAGCAGAACTCAGACAGATGCCGGATCGAATTGAACGGCATAGGAAGGGAATCGCAGACTATCAGTCTAAACTGAAAGAATGGAGAATGCGGGAGATTGGTTCTGTCATAGAAAAACTTGGAAAAATAGAGGAACAGTTAGGCCGATTAAAAACATTAAAACAGGAGGCGGCTTCTAAAAAGCAGAAAGAGACGGAAGATTTGCGCAAATCATTTGAGCGAAAGAAGAAGGAAGTTGAGGCCGTTGCAAAGGAGAAGAAAGATGAAATATCAGTTTCTGTGCAACGTCAGGAAACTGACACTGCAACTCGCAAACATGAGCTTGAAGCACAGATGGATGCCGAACTGAAAGGTCTCGGCGTTGATGTTGACAAGTTGTCTGAAATTAGAAGAGAATTGCAGACTATCGATGATGACTTGTATTTTATAGAAAATCACAGACCTGATTTCTACTCTTGGCAAAACGACAAGAAAGAGTATTTTGATGTGGAGTCATCAAAGAAAGAGGAGAAGAGGCTGTTGCTTAATAAGTTGCAAGACCTGCAGAATAAATTTGAACTTAGGAGAGAAAAGAAGGAGAAAGAGATACGGCTTTTCTCTGAGGAACTCCAGTCGTATAGTTCTGAAGCTGAAAAGCTGAAAGAGGCAATTGAAAAGGTCAGGGTATTTCTAAGTACCGAAAGCCGTCCTGTCGATATTGACGATGCCGGAACAAAAGAGACGCAGGCACAGCTTTCTGATATTCTGGACAGTCTCCGGGACAGCATAGCTGCACAGCAGCAAAGGATGGAGGATTTTAAAAAGGCTGTGACTATATTCAAAAGCAATTTCTCTCCTCAAAATACTTTCCACTTTCGGACTGAGTTCAATGCAGAGTCGGATTATACCGAATTTGCATCAGAACTGAACGAATTCATTTCGAATGGAAAGATTGAAGAATATCGCACACGTACCAGTAGCCAGTATGCAAGCATTATCAAGCGTATTGCCAGAGAGGTCGGTGATTTGAATCAGCACAATGCTGAAATCAAATCGACAATCAATGAAATAAACCGCGATTTCCGGGAAAATAATTTTGCCGGTGTAATCAAGGAAATCGAACTTCGTGCCGTAGAGAGCAGTGACAGGCTGATGCAACAGCTTCTTAATATCAAGAAATTCGACGAAGAACATGGATTTGATATCGGAAACCTGAATCTCTTTTCGACGGAAGAGTCATTGAACAGAACAAACGAAGAGGCGGTAAAATTATTGATGAGCCTCATTGACATGATGGACATTGAGAAGAAGCGTGAGAAAATTACGCTCTCGGATACATTCAAACTTGAGTTTAAAGTCAAGGAAAATGACAACGATACTAACTGGGTGGAGAAGCTTTCTAATGTAGGCTCCGACGGTACAGACATTTTGGTAAAATCGATGGTAAACATCATGCTAATCAATGTCTTCAAGCGGAAAATCTCCAAACGGTTTGGTGATTTCAAGTTACATTGCATGATGGACGAAATAGGAAAGCTTCATCCCGATAATGTGGAAGGTATATTGAAGTTTGCCAATGTGCGTAATATATTCCTTATAAACAGCTCTCCGACAACATACAACGCCCAAGTGTATAAGTACACTTATTCATTGAGCAAGGATGAAAAGAGCAATACGGTAGTGAAAACATTGTTAACTATAAGATGAAAACGACTTCTGCACTTATTGAGAGGCTGATAAGGCTTGCAAATGGAGATTCTATGCCAGCCAGTGTCCTGAAAGGGGAATGGTTTGAGTGCATGATTTCTGACGGAATACTGGTTGCTATTACTAAGGGCAGCAGGAAGAGTTATCGTGCCCGTGACGAGCAATCGCTAAGAAATTATCTGGCAACGCATTATGACATCAGGGATCTGGAGGCATACCTTTCCCTACTGAAAAAAGAGAATGCGAGCAGGGCAGAGCAAGTGAAGATTACAGGGAATTCAAAGGTAAGACAGCAACGTACTTTCCGCGGATTTCTTGTCAACTGCTATGACTCCATATCTGTCACTCTTGCCGGAGAGCACATTGAATTGTTACCGGAAGACGGAACATTCACCTTCATATATGATTTCAATGATTTTTTAATACCCGAAGATGTTGTTATTATAGGTGTGGAAAATCCGGAGAATTTCAGATATATCAGAAAACAAAAATGGCTGTTTGGAACCTGTCTGTCCGCGGGGACGAAAATACTCTTTGTTTCCAGATATCCGCAGGAGCAGAGCCGTGACCTTTTGGAATGGTTACTTTCCATTCCTAACCCCTATATCCATTTTGGTGATTTGGATCTTGCCGGCGTGCATATTTTTTTGAGTGAATATTACCGATATCTTGGGGAAAGAGCATCGTTCCTTATACCGAAAGACTATGAAGCTAGAATCTCATTAGGAAGCCGGGAAAGATATGATAATCAGTATGGTAAGTTTGGACAAATGGAAGTTCCCGATGTAAGGCTACTTTCGCTTGTAGAGTGTATTCACAGGCTTCACAGAGGTTATGACCAGGAAGGTTTTGTTATGGAGAAAGATACAAAGATTTCTGAATATGTTGCTAAAGATTTCGTTTGAAACTCCGGATAAGGATAAATGTTTCAATGAGAATATCTTGTGATCAAAATAAAGTTTGCAATAAGAATTTGAACTTGTTTTTATCTTGGCATTTTCTGGTTTTCAAGGAAATCATGCGGGTGTGTTGAAACGCTCATAAACTAAAAATCACTCTCGCTACAGGTAGTTGTAGCCAGGGTGGGGTGGTAAAAGGGGAGTTTTGACATCTCCATGTTTTATCAGATTATTTGCTGACTGAAATGGAAAAGTCTGATGGATTTCTTCTGGAGCATCATGCCTTATAAACGATGACTATCGCTTATAAGGCTAAAAAGAAAGGCGTTCAAAATGAACGCCTTAATAATCGTTGATGATATATGCTAATCGTTGGTAATCACCACTTACTTGCCGATGCAAGATTTGAAAATTCTATGATTATATTACTGTATAACAAACTGTTACTTTGTAAAACATACTCTTTTGAGCAACAAACCAGCAACAAAATTTTTCTATTTTTCTGTTCCGTTATCTTGTTCTGAATCAGGAATAATAGATGCTAAATCATCTTCAATATCCAATCCGTATGCTGCAGCAATTTGGGCAATCATATTGCCAAATGTTCCCCTCATTTCACCTAATGCAGATGCAAACGTCCAACTTGCCCAGTGATCCCAATGTCGAGCATTATATAGAAAATTTTTATCTCGTTTAGATTCCATCCTGTCGGTAAACTTCCGGGCTGCTATTCGCATTGCTTTAATATACTCAAATAACTTCGAGTCTACATTCATATTTTGCATTTCGGATGTAAGATATTCTCGTATTTGAATAGTAGATTTAACACAATATGTTGGAGATTCCATCTCACTTGGATTGAAAAGAACTCGTTTGTTTTCCAAATAACGGATAATTCTTGTTGCTATTGTAATCTCAGATTCTGTCGGGTTCCAAGATATACCAAATACAGGACAGCTTAGTCCTGTCAGCCTATTTAAAATTGCTTTAAATTTCATTGCTATTTTATTTAGTTTTTGTTGCTCTTGTTGCTCAAATTTTACCGAGCAACAAAATAGCAACAAAAATGAGATTATATGTTATTATTATTTGATGCTAATTAATTGATTTATAGTTGTTTATTTTGTTGGTTGATTTTGGTGTAAAATGTATAAACGATTAATTATCAATACATTATGTATACTACTTCCCGATGCAGCATATTCACATCACTGATTATCAGTGACCATTCATCTTAATCGGTACAACCTCACTTCTGACAAGTTCACAGAAAATGGGGACAAATGCAAACCATTGTCTTTCACCGATTTGCACATACGCCTTGTACCGCCTCTCTCCAGCCCATTTATGGAATGTCCACCATCAGTTTCAAAGCCCTGACCGATAGGACATTCCCGCATGGATGTTACAGAACGCTTGTGAAGACAAAGGTAGTGTTTTTCTTTGGATTTCGGTGATTTGCGGGGAATTTTTTTTGTTGATTCGCTCCGAAAAATGTGCACTTCTTGGTGACATTCGTTCCGAAAAGTGTAACAAACCTTGCATATTCGCTTGAAAAAATGTATTTTTGCGTTGAGTTAATCGTGGAAAACTATGCTTAAAAGAAAGATAGAAACATATTTGGCCGAATGGAAGGAGGCAAAGGACAGGAAGCCTCTTGTGATAAAGGGCATCCGCCAATGCGGAAAGACATACATTGTGCAGAAGTTCGCAAAGGAGAATTATGAGAGTGTGGTCTATATGAACTTCATTCTTGAACCGGACAAGAAGTCGGCCTTTACGGGCAACATAGATGTAGATACTATCATACTCAACCTCTCGGCTTTGATTCCCGGCAGTCGTTTCATCAAAGGAAAGACTTGCATTATCCTTGATGAGATACAGGAATGTAAGGAAGCGAGGACTGCCTTGAAGTCGTTTCATATAGATGGCCGCTTCGATGTTATTGCCACAGGCTCGCTTTTAGGCGTGAAGGGTTACGGCAAAAGCAAGAAGAAAAACGAGGAAGAAGGACAAGATTCTGTCCCCGTGGGATATGAAACGGTCATAGACATGTATCCTTTGGACTTCGAGGAATTTCTTTGGGCAAACGGTATCAATGATGCAGTGATTGACTCCGTCAGAGCTTGCTTCGAGAACGAAACCACTGTCCCCGATGGTATTCACAAGGCGATGATGGAGCTACTGTATAGATACGTCATTGTTGGCGGTCTGCCCGAAGTGGTGAACTGCTTCCTTGAAACGAAGAACATCGAACTTATATATAAGGTACAGCGTAACCTCATTGCCGAATACGAAGAGGATATGGTGAAGTATGCCGATGATTCCGACAAGCCCCATATCCGTGAATGCTTTGAGTCCATCCCAACGCAATTAGCCAAAGAGAACAAGAAATTCCAGTATTCCGTAGTCAAGAAAGGCGGACGGGCCTCGCAATACATGGGTAGCATCCAATGGTTGGAGGATGCCGGGATAGTTCAACGGTGCTACAACACATCCATAACGGAACTGCCTTTGGACGGCAATGCCATCAAAGATTGTTTCAAGGTATATACCATCGACATAGGTATTCTGATGGCCATGCTCAATTATGGTACACAAATAGACATTCTTAAAGGCAACCTTTTAGGCTACAAAGGGGCAATCTTTGAGAATCTCATGGCTGATTTCCTTTGTAAGTCCGGGCAGAGGTTGTACTACTTCCACAAAGAGAGTGGTCTCGAACTGGATTTTTTGGTAAGGTTCAAAGGCGAATGTGTTGTCCTTGAAGTGAAAGCAAAGGCTGGCAAAGCAAAAAGCATGACCACCGTTCTTAAAAACAAGGATGTGTATCACGTGAACAATGCCATCAAGTTGGGTCAATACAATGTTGGACGTGAGGGAAACATACTCACCATCCCGCTTTACATGGGATTCCTTATACAAGAAAAACTTACGGATGCGATTATTCCGGATGTGGATTTGAGTTTACTGACAACAATTTAATTACATAGATTATGGCAAAGCAGATATTGGCAGGGGGCAAAGAGCAGAGTTTGAACGAGGTAGCCCACTACCTTATGATATACATTCCGTTTGATGAGGACATGTGCAGCTATACTGATGCGTGGCTTGGCGAGTTGTATAAAAACAGCTACCCCTTAGTTTCTAAAGGAATGTGGACGGGGGTAATAAATCTGAAGACTCACAAACTTTTGAATTGGAAGCCGGAATACGGAAGCCTATACTTCCAAGCAAAGGTGTGTGATAGCGGAACATACTTCTTGCTTGACAAAGGCAAACAGGTGATATGCAAAATCGCAGGTTATGTGCCTAACGGACTGATACCGGAAGCCGATGATTGCGGGGATTATATCCGACTTAGAATCAATCATGACGGAATGATTGAGAACTGGCCGGAGAAAGCTGACTTTTCCGAATTCACTGATGGCGCTGAGATTGTCAAGAGCATAGATACAGACATTGAAGAAGAACCGATACTTGATATCAAAGTAGAGTTCACCTACAGCCAGTTAATGTCCAAGCTGCTCCGTCTTCCTAAATTCTTGCAAATGGAAATCGGGAAAGCTCTGGTTGCTAATGCATCCGAAGGATTTGAGGACGAAGATGATGAAGAATAGCGTCTCTCAATGACGAACTACTAAATAGCTTAAAATCAAAAGTGGCATATTGATGGATTTCAAACATTAAAAGTATAGTGCAATGGATATATTAAATTTCGCCAAAGTAACATCATTGTTCATCCTAACTTTAATAGAAAGAGACGATGGACAAAAGAAACAAATTTTGGAGACGCCAACAAATGGTGCGTGTGTTTAAAGCTCGTATGATTCTTTATGCCGCTTATGGGCATTGTATCATCCGTAAGGATGGAAGTCATTATGAATATCTCCATTGGTTTGAATTAGCAAAAGAAAAGTGGGCGCAAGTTTATAAGACTACGGGTACTCCGTGTAGTTGTTGGATGTGTAGAGGTATGGAATATAACCGTAAGGAGTATAAGAAAGAGACTCTGCGAATTATAAGGGAATCAATGGAGTAGTTTAATGAGGACTGAATCTATACATGAATGATATAGGTTCAGTCCCTGATTTCATAACTTATTGACGAAGCTGCTCGATTACGAAATAGCTTCTGCTTCAAACACGAAGATTTGCAATAAACCTCAATACTAACCTTATCTACTCAGATAATTCTTAACATCGTCAAAAAACTCAGAGTCAAGTTTGTGGTTATTATTATAGAAAAATCTGACTGAAATATCTGATTTTATCAGTTTTGAATTGACAGAATTCAGATAATGTTTGAGTTTGCCAAGTTCAGAGAATAACCACCAATGCCTGTCGCTCATCCATAGACAAATGAATGGGCAACTATGAGAATCTCCATTTCGTTTGCACATATTTGAACAGCAGGGTTCATCATCTTTCCCTACCTTAAATTCTAGGCATTTATATTCTGTATCGTTCTTTGGAATCTTATTTTTTCTACGTTTGGTAAGTTCTGCTTGAAATCCTCTGCAACACTCTTTATGCACTTCTATATTTGCAAGAATCTCTGCATTTAAGAAAATATCAAGATGTATCAGTTCTTGGATAGGTTGATCTGTAAGTTCCTTTTCATTAATAATTTCGTAATCAACATCCAATTCATATCGCTCAGTTATCAGATGGGAAATCCAATGGTATCGTGAAACCGGACTCATCTGCGAACGATTTTGCTTCAGTAAGAAATAATCTATTCTATCATTTGCCAAGTCAAGCAAGTCTGCCAAACGTATGAGAATCATCATGTACTTCAAGCTGACTAACTCTTCCTTCGCTGAAGATTTCATTTCATATACATCTGTTGTATTCCATCCATGACTATCTGATATTGTAGCTATTGTTTCAGCTTCAAGCTCTGATAGGAAAGACAACATATCTTCTTGCCAATGACGGATAAACATAGCACTTTCATATGCGTGAGGTTCACGCACACGGTTCTCAAAGAAGTCAAAAATATCTTGAAATACCTCAATCAAAGACAATCCCATTTCTTTCCTAATCCGATGAATCTCGTCCATCGCGAATTTATTTGATTTATAGGCATTGTCAATTTTTTTGTTAAATGTCAACATACGATTAAGCCACTTACTGATTAATTGTTCAGACTTGACATTAGAATCGTTAAACGAGGATACACTCGGATGTATAACCATGCTTATATCATGTAGATAACATGCATTAAATAGCAAGAAGAAATCATTAGCCTTCAAATTCAAAAAATCCACATTATTTACGAGCCTAACTACATTTTTTATTAGATTGATAGCGTGTTCGTGATTGTGTAATGTATAAGCATTCAAGAATTTGGAACCATTATGCCAAAGGCTTTTAACAAGTCTATGTGTTTGGATTAATCGGTCAATCTTTTTAGGATCTTGAATCTTTTGACGGTATATACCGAGCCCTTCAAGAATTCCGAGATCTATATCCATCCTCTCGTTCAAATCCTTTGGATCAAGAGATCTCACAAACTCGAAGAAATCGCAAATTTTCAAACGATAATTCCTGAGCATTGATATAATTCTTAACTCATAGTATTTTATTGGCTTAATGTCAGACCTCAAAATTGATAGATTATCTCCAGATTGAATGTTACAAGCGAATGAGAAACAGCAATTCAAAATTTTACGTCTGAAGTTCTCTGAATTTCTGAAAACAAACTCGCACCATGAAGGAAATCCTGTTTTTGAATTAAAACATGGATTTCCGGAATCAGACACTCCTGTGATTGAATTTAAGAATGGGAACAATTTCCACACATCATTGGCACTATAAGATGTATCCTTTATAGCCTCAACAAATCTTTCAGAGTTACGGAAAGGACGTATACTTCGTACAACACGAGAAAGGGATTCATATTCGTCCACAGTAGCAACATCTGCACTGCATAACATCGAACTGATTCTATGGTAATACAAGTATTTTTCAGACCTAAGAGTACTGCAATTATATTTTGACAGAGCGATATCATATTGTTGAATTTTGGCACAGAAATCTTTTTTCTCGCTGAATGGCATATCTCTTAGAATCAACTCAAATTCAGATTTGAATATTTCTTCCTCAAAGACCTCAAATAAGGCATCAATTAGTTCTTTTGAAGTCTTATCTTGAGATGTAACATCGTCAATTTTGAATGTTTCATAGAACTTCGCTTTTAGCTCCTTATCATATTTCCCATTCAAAAGAATTTGCAGTTTCCTTTGTCTAAATAGAAAATATCGTTTGTATCGTCTGAGCCACTTAAGTCGTTCTTCACCATAAGAATTATCTTTAAGTTTGGTTCTTTTCGAACGGAGTTTATTTATCTCAAGATTAACGACATCCTGTAAAACCGTTAGCTTTTTCAAGGCAACGTTATCATCAACTTCATCAATATTCCCCTTTATCCATCCGCCCATTGACACAGGTCGTTGAACTAGAAACAGACCATCCATACCTTTAAAAGAGTCATTTATATCACAAATTGTACTCTTTCCATTAGGATGAAACTGTATGTTATAATTTATATCCATTGCTTGCGACAGTAAATCATGCCCCATAACTGGATATTCCTCCCAATCTTTTTGGGATTCAGTAACCGAATTATTGAGTCTTTGGATTAATTCTCCAAATAAATCCGAATTAATGTTCTTGGCAAATACGACTGAATCATCCACATAGAAATACGAGTCTGAATCCATTAATTTATCAACATGACTCATACAATCAGCGACTTCTATCATGCATAAATTACCAAAAAAGTATGATTGTGGTAGTCCTTGCGCTATTCCTCGGACAGGATAGAAACCGTTAACCGGTTTTACATTGTTCTGTTGCTCCTTATAATATACATCTTTCCATCCCTGGATGTTCTCCTCGGGAATTTTAAAATATAGAAGTTTAGATATAATAGTCTTCAGACACTTTTTATCAGCATTGTCTTTATATTTACTCGAAACAGCATTCCAAATAAAATTCAGAATCTTTAAAGGATTGATAGATGGGAAAAAGTCTTTAAGGTCAAAACTAATTTCTTTATCATATTCGCGTGTCTTGGAATATTCCCGACAGCGAGTCGTTACTATTTGAGAATATTGGCGGTATTTCTCTGTCCAATTCATAAAGATACTACCTATATTACAACTTGGAATATTACCATAGAAATTATGAGGTAGCATACGTGATAATTCCGATAGATTCCGTTTCCCATTGGAATCGTCAAACATTAAAGGCATAAGCATTGATGCCATACAAATCTGATTGACGAGGCTAGCCGTGTGCAATGGGCGATACTCCACAATTGTATTTCCTTCGGAACTCAGTTTCTTGATTTTAAAGAAAACGTTGACTTCTAACAATTCGTTTTCATCATCAAGTAATTGGTTTAGAGTTTTCTTACATTTTTCAATAGTATCTGAAACAATGCCATTAAAGTCATATTTATCTCTTAGCCGAAGAAATGTATCCAGATCTTCGGGGTTGAGCAAATCACGCTCTGAGATATATGACTCCATAGCAAAAATTGCCTTATAAATATTCTCCTCTGATAGTATTTGCTCTCTTAATTCGGTTCTCATAATTCTATGTGTACTAATTTCTATTTTGACGATAATGTCTGTATTAATCGATTAAGCTCTGAGAATGCCTTATATAAGTTGCTCTGTAGTCCGCTCCCATCGCTTTTGCCACACTCAAATGTACCCTTATCAACTCTTATACAAAAGTCGTATTTTGGGGTCATTTCCCTAAATAACCTATCAAAGTTATCCATGTTAATCTTCACATCGTAAATAACATCCTTTGATAACGTTATATTAAGAATTTCTCCAAATTCAACAGCGATCTGCTGGTCCAGTTTGATAACAGGAAGAACCTTGATATCAGATATAACTGCGTTCAGGAATTTACACCATTGTCCAAGCATATTATCAAATGATTGTATATTGTCTTTAAAATATCCAAACCCATATTTGAAATGATGATTCGAGGCAATGTATAGAAGAAGGCCGTTCATATAATCATACTTGGCGTTTTTCCTTCGCTCTATCTGATTTTCTAAATCATAATCCATCAATAAATTCAAGAATAATAGCTTCTCTACTCTATGTCTTACCTCTCTCTCTTTAGGCGATGACTGTACTCCTTCATCAATCATACCGATCTCATCTACATTCATTGATTGGGCATTACTATTGATGAACAATTTGTATAATACCTCTCTATTCAAGTCCTTAAATAAAACTTGTTCGAGATTACTGGGGTATATGTTTTCCATATTGTTTAATCCTTTGTAATCTTTAGATAATAATCACAAAAATCTTTAACACCGCTTGGAAGTTTAATACTTTTTACTTCGCACCCGAATCTGAGCATAAGTCGATATAACTTTATGAAAGCATCATTTCCTGCCTTATCCTGGTCAGCTATCATATAAAGATTGTAGTTTTTTAGTTTGGTAAGATCTTCAGTTGGTAACGAAGTCGCACTAGGCAGTGCTACACTATCATAACCTACTGATAACATGGCTAAACAGTCTGTTATGCCCTCAGTAATAAAAAGTCTTGCACCATGTTGCATTGATTCCAAAATTGGGAGGTTATATAATCTAATCGATGAGCCACATATTCTTTTAAATCTTGGTATGTGAAAATCTGGATTATCTTTTCCCAAATATCGAGTCTGCAAACCTATTAGATTATTACTCTCATCATAGTAAGGAATGATTAATGAGGGTGCATCAATAGTTAGATATTTTCCATTCGATGTTAACACCTTCGCTGTTTTTAATCGATTTATTCCGAATTGAACTTGTATTATATCTTTTAAACTATTCACGTTATCAATAGAATGAATCTTGGAGGACTCAATTACATCACTTTTAATTTTCCTCTGACTTCGTAAAAAATTAATTCCTGTCTTTGTCAGGGTTGTGTGTTCCATTATAAATTCAGCAACCTCTCGATCGAAAAGAGGTGAAACGTCATTAGTTGATTCCCTTCGGGGTAGATTTATAACAGAATCTTTCCATCTTGCAGACCGTCTTTCAACAGAAGGGATGTGAACACCATATTCATTAGCCAGAATTATACAAGCCTCAACGAAAGATACAGAGAATTTTTCTTGAATAAAAGTTATTGCGTCTCCACCTATATCGCATGAAAAGCATTTCCAATGATTATTTCTAAAGCCAAGACTTGCAGTACGGTCATTATGCTTAAAACAATGAGCCATATGTTTTTTGACATCAAGTCCAAAGCGTTTGGCGGCATCTTCACAGTTAATTTCGTGAAGTTGTCTAATTATTTCATCAGGTATTCTCATTTTGATATTTATTCAAATTTTTAGGCACTTATTCGGGAATAGATGAGCTAACCAATATTTATACTTTTCTCGGTATATGTTTGTGCATTTCTACACAAGAGCAATGGAGGAGACTCTTCGACTGCGCCCAGGATGACAGATACTCTGTCAACTCAATGAATGCACAAATTCATTTCGATTGAAGCATAAACTAACCATTATGAGGGTTATTATTTATTCGGTGTAACCTTTTACTACATCAGTGTGATGATTCTAATCGTTCAGCCATTCGAAAATATCGAATAACTTAAATGCGACAATATTATATGTAAGCATTTAAGTCATTTCTTAGCCGTTTTTGTGCGTAATAATCTTCTATCATTTTATTGAATTCATCCATTGATATTTCTCTCTCTATATGTTTACGTGCCATTTCAATAAGGAAGCCGAAATCGTGAGATTATCAACAGCCTGTAAACCAATAGATGTTCGCCAAAGTTTGGCACGTTCACGTTTATCTGCGTTTTCATCATTTAGGTATTTGTCAAATATATGCATGATCTTATTTGTTTTTTTGAGTTTTATGCCCAAAATTGAGCTACGTATGATGCAAAAGTACAAAAACGATTCCGATTATCGAATATAATTCACTATATTTGCATCATAAAATCGTATCAAAGAATGAAACTTAATAGAATAAAGGCTGTCCTTTCAGAAAAAGGAATTTCCCAGACATGGTTGGCAAAGAAGCTCGACAAAAGTTTCAGCATGGTTAATGCCTATGCGTGTAATCGGATTCAGCCTAATTTGGATACTTTACAGCAGATTGCAGAGATACTACAAGTTGATTTAAAGGATTTGATAACGGATAAAAAGGAACGATTACAATAAAATCATGCCTGATGTTTTTTTGATTCATTCGCAACTTTTATAGAAGTGAATAACATTGACCATCAAAATACAGGGCAATAAGATAAACAAGTAGTAACTACTTATTATAAAGTGAGGATATGTCAATACAAAGCGAATCGGCATTGGAAGCCGGACTAATAGCAACTCTTCAACAAATGGACTATGAATACGTTCAAATTGCAGAAGAAGATAATTTGTATGCCAATTTCAAACGACAGTTGGAAATCCACAACCGTAAACGGCTGGAGGAGCATGGGCGCAGTGAGTTTACAACAGAAGAGTTTGAAAAGATTCTCATATACCTTGAAGGTGGCACTCGCTTTGAAAAGGCAAAGAAACTCCGTGACCTCTATCCTCTTGATACAGCAGACGGACAACGTATTTGGGTTGAATTTCTCAATAGGCAGCAGTGGTGTCAAAATGAGTTTCAGGTTTCTAACCAAATTACAGTTGAAGGTCGCAAGAAGTGCCGCTATGACGTGACTATTCTCATCAACGGTTTGCCATTGGTGCAGATAGAGCTGAAACGCCGTGGAGTTGAACTAAAACAAGCATACAATCAGATACAGCGTTATCACAAGACTTCATTTCACGGACTATTTGACTACATCCAGTTGTTTGTCATTTCCAACGGTGTAAACACTCGCTATTTTGCAAACAATCCAAATAGTGGCTATAAGTTTACATTCAACTGGACGGATGCTGCCAACCATCCGTTCAACGAATTGGACAAGTTTGCCGTGTTCTTTTTGGAGAAATGTACGCTTGGCAAAATCATTGGGAAATACATCGTATTGCATGAAGGCGATAAATGCTTGATGGTACTTCGTCCTTATCAGTTCTATGCCGTGGAAAAGATATTGGATCGCGTGCAGAACTCCAATGACAATGGTTATATCTGGCATACAACTGGTGCGGGAAAAACATTGACCTCTTTCAAGGCAGCGCAACTTGTATCAGAATTGGATGATGTGGATAAGGTGATGTTTGTTGTTGACCGTCACGACCTAGACACACAAACGCAATCGGAATATGAAGCATTTGAACCGGGAGCTGTGGATGGTACTGATAATACAGACGAACTTGTAAAAAGACTTCAAAGTAATTCCAAGATTATCATCACCACCATTCAAAAACTGAATGCCGCAGTTAGCAAGACATGGTATAGCAACAAAATAGACGCTATCCGCCACTCTCGTATCGTGATGATATTTGACGAGTGCCATCGCAGTCATTTCGGGGACAGCCATAAGAAGATTATGAAGTTCTTTGATAATGCCCAGATATTCGGTTTTACGGGTACTCCTATTTTTACTGAAAATGCCGTAGATGGACATACAACGAAAGAGATATTTGGCAACTGCCTTCACAAATATCTCATTAAGGATGCCATTGCCGATGAAAATGTACTTGGCTTCCTTGTAGAGTATTATCATGGAAATGAGGTCGTTGATAACGACAATCAAAGTCGTATGGAAGAAATTGCCAAGTTTATCCTTAACAATTTCAACAAATCCACATTCGATGGTGAGTTTGATGCCTTGTTTGCCGTACAATCGGTGCCTATGCTTATCCGATATTACAAGATTTTCAAAGCACTAAATCCTAAAATTCGTATCGGGGCGGTATTTACATACGCTGCCAATAGCAGTCAGGATGATGAGCAGACAGGTATGGGTACGGGACATTATGTTAGTGAAAGTGTAGGTGAGGCAGATGAATTGCAAGCCATCATGGATGATTATAACGAGATGTATGGCACTGCTTTTACCACAGAGAACTTCCGTGCTTACTATGACGACATCAACCTACGAATGAAAAAGAAGAAAGCGGACATGAAGCCGCTTGACCTTTGTCTTGTCGTAGGAATGTTCCTTACTGGTTTTGATAGCAAGAAGCTAAATACGCTCTATGTGGATAAGAATATGGAATATCACGGTTTGCTGCAAGCATTCAGTCGTACCAATCGTGTACTGAACGAGAAGAAACGATTCGGCAAGATTGTGTGCTTTCGTGACTTGAAAAATAATGTTGATACATCCATCAAGCTATTCAGCAATTCCAATAATCCTGAAGATATAGTACGTCCTCCGTTTGAGGAAGTGAAAAAAGAATATAAAGACTTAGCCACTGAGTTCTTGCAGAAATATTCTACACCCAGCAGCATAGACCTTCTGCAAAGCGAGAATGACAAGAAAAATTTTGTGCTTGCGTTTCGTGACATCATTCGCAAACATGCTGAGATTCAGATATACGAGGATTACAGCGAGGATGCAGATGACCTCGGAATGACCGAGCAACAGTTTAACGACTATAAGAGTAAATACCTTGATATAACTGTCGGATTTATCAATCCCCCAGCAACACCCTCTGTCGTAGCGGAAGACCCCGTTCCATACGGAAATGAACAGGGATTGGAAGATATAGATTTCTGCCTTGAGCTTCTACACAGCGACATTATCAATGTGGCGTATATTCTTGAACTCATTGCGGAACTTGACCCCTATAGCGAAGACTATTCAGAAAAGCGTCAGCATATTCTTGATACGATGATTAAGGATGCCGGAATGCGAGGTAAGGCAAAACTCATTGATGGATTTATCCAGAAGAATGTGGATGAGGACAAAGAGAACTTCATGAACGGGCGCAACAAGGCTGATGGTACCAATGAATTGGAAGAACGTCTGAACCAATATATCGTGTCTGAGCGCAACAAGGCTGTATGCGATTTGGCCGATGAAGAACAAATTTCAGCAGATGTACTAAATCTCTATATGAAGGAGTATGACTATCTGCAAAAGGAGCAGCCGGAAATCATACAAAAGGCGTTGAAAGAGAAGCATCTTGGTCTTATCAAAACTCGAAAGGCTTTGACGAGAATAATGGAAAGATTGCGTAATATAATAAGAACCTTTAATTGGGAATAATATACGTATGGCAAAAATAAATGAACCCGGATATGTTTATATTTTGACAAATCCAAGCTTTCGAGAGGATTGGGTTAAAATCGGTAAGAGTTCTCGTCCTGTAGATATTCGTTCAAAGGAATTGGATAATACAGCGGTGCCTTTGCCGTTTGAGATTTATGCAACTATCCAAACCGTGAAATATAATGATGTTGAAAAACATGTTCATAAGACCATAGACCGATTGACGGATTTGCGTATTCGGCAGAATCGTGAGTTTTTCAATGTTCCTCCACAAATAGCATTGGATATATTCAATGATATAGCCAAAATGATTGACGATGCGGTTGTCACTATCTATAAAGACAATAAACCCGTACCTCACCCGGAAAAAGAAAAATCGCCAGAAGCCACAAAACGAGTAGTGAAACGTGGGCGATTTAAATTCAGTATGGTTGGCATCAAGATAGGTGAGACTATTACTTTTATACCTACACGAACTGAGGTGAAAGTGGCAAGTGATGATTCGATTGAATATGAAGGCCGTATTTATAAATTATCACCTTTTGTCGGAACTTTTATGCCCGAAGAAAAACAAAACACTTCTGGAGCATATCAAGGCGCAAAATACTTTTCATATAAGGGGCAAATACTGGATGATATGCGTCGTATGATAGAAAAACAGGAAATTGATAAGAATAAGGAATAAGAGATTATGAGCGAAGAATTACAACAGAAACTCCGCGACCAACTTTGGGAGGTCGCAAACCGTTTGCGTGGTAATATGTCGGCAAGCGACTTTATGTACTTCACATTGGGGTTCATCTTCTATAAATACTTGTCGGAGAAAATAGAAAAGTACGCCAATAGTGCCTTGGTGGATGATGAAATAACCTTCAAGGAATTATGGGAAATGGAAGATGCCGATGCTGTGGAGCTACAAGAGGAAGCCAAGAACCAGTGTTTGGAGAATATCGGCTATTTCATCGAACCTAAGTTCTTGTTCTCGTCCGTAATTGAGGCTATCAAGCGGAAAGAGAACATTCTTCCTATGCTGGAGCGTTCATTGAAACGTATTGAGGATAGCACTCTTGGGCAGGACAGCGAAGAAGATTTCGGTGGATTGTTCTCTGACATAGACTTGGCTTCTCCGAAATTGGGCAAGACGTCAGACGACAAAAACACTCTCGTCAGCAATGTACTTTTGGCACTGGACGATATTGATTTTGGAGTAGAGGCTTCGCAGGAAATTGACATCTTGGGTGATGCTTACGAATATATGATTTCGCAGTTTGCGGCAGGTGCAGGAAAAAAAGCCGGAGAGTTCTATACTCCGCAGGAAGTCAGCCGTATTTTGGCAGAAATCGTATCTATAGGTCACCAGCGTTTGCGCAATGTTTATGACCCAACATGCGGTAGTGGTTCGTTATTGCTCCGTGCTGCAAGTATAGGAAAAGCAGTTGACATTTACGGTCAGGAGAAGAATCCGACAACATACAACCTTGCCCGAATGAACATGCTGCTTCACGGCATCAAGTTCAGCAACTTCAAAATTGAGAATGGTGATACACTTGAATGGGATGCCTTTGGGGATACCCAGTTTGATGCGGTGGTAGCAAATCCTCCGTTCTCTGCCGAATGGAGTGCTGCCGACAAATTCAACACTGACGACCGTTTCAGTAAGGCCGGGCGACTTGCTCCACGTAAGACTGCCGACTATGCCTTTATCCTACACATGATTTATCATTTGAATGAGGGTGGAACAATGGCATGTGTGGCCCCACATGGTGTATTGTTCCGAGGTAATGCCGAGGGCGTTATTCGTCGTTTCCTTATAGAGAAGAAAAACTATGTGGATGCCATTATCGGTTTGCCTGCCAATATCTTCTATGGCACAAGCATACCTACTTGTATTCTTGTATTCAAGAAGTGTCGTAAGGAAGATGATAATATCTTGTTTATTGACGCCAGCAAAGAGTTTGAAAAGGTCAAGACTCAAAACAAGCTCCGTGAGCAGCATATCCGAAAGATTGTCGAAACCTATCGTGACCGTAAGGAAATCGAGAAGTACAGTCATTTGGCTACCTTGAAAGAGGTGGAGGAGAACGATTACAATTTGAATATTCCTCGTTACGTTGATACCTTTGAAGAAGAGGAACCTATTGACATAAAGGCGGTAATGGCTGAAATCAAGGAATTGGAAGCCAAACGTGCCGAACTTGATAAGGAGATTGAGGTATATTTGAAAGAGTTAGGGATTGTAGAATAGTCTAACGGAAATTCGCAAGATGGAAGAAAATGACAATATACCTCAAATGACACCTTCGTTTGAGAATCTACGCCGCAAGGACGAGAACGGGAATGACTACTGGAGTTCCCGCGACCTCTGTGGTGCAATGGGCTATTCCGCTTATTGGAAATTCCAACGGGTTATTGATAAAGCCATCAAGGTTGCCGTAGAGAAAGGGATGAACGTGGACGAACATTTCAACCAAGCGGTTGACATGGTAAAGATAGGAAACGGCTCATTCCGCAAAGTGACCATCTTTCGTTTGTCTCGTATGGCAGGTATGATTATAGCGGAAAATGCCGATAATAGGAAAGTGCTTGTCCAACAAGCACGAGACTATTTCGGCCAATCTGTTTCTATGGCTGAGCTTGTTCATAATTCGATAAGTTCCAATATATTGCTATACAAAACAGCCCAAGGAGAAGCCCGTGTAGAAGTCATTTTCAACAGTGAGACTTTCTGGATGTCTCAAAAAAGAATGGCTGACTTGTACAACGTAGATGTGAGTACAATAAACTACCATCTCAAAGAGATATTCAAAAGTGGCGAGTTAAGCGAAAATTCAGTTATTCGAAAAATTCCAATAACTGCCAATGACGGAAAGGACTATAACACGTTAGTCTATAATCTTGACGCAATTATCGCCGTAGGATACAGGGTGAATAGTTATCAAGCGACTCAGTTCCGTATCTGGGCGACGTCCGTACTGAAAGAGTTTATCATTAAAGGCTATGCTCTTGATGATGAACGATTGAAGCAAGGTAAGCACTTCGGCAAGGACTACTTTGACGATTTGCTGGAACGCATTCGTGAAATACGCACATCAGAGCGTAGATATTACCAAAAGATAACAGACATCTATGCAGAGTGCAGTGCGGATTATGATGCAAAATCAGAAAGCACAAAACTGTTCTTCAAGATGGTGCAGAACATGATGCACCTTGCCGTTACTCATCAGACGGCTGCGGAAATCATCTATCAACGGGCAGACTCTGAGCAACCTTATATGGGACTTACCACTTGGAAGAAAGCTCCTGATGGGAGAGTGCAGAAGTCTGATACCATCGTTGCGAAGAACTATTTGTCGGACACAGAACTATCTCAGCTAAATCTTATCACTACAGCTTTCCTTGATACGGCGGAATCTCGTGCCCAACGTCATATTGTTTCCACAATGGACGATTGGAAGAAGTTCCTCCAGCAATATCTTGCCACTATGGGGTATGAACAATGTGATACAGCCGGAAAGGTATCACAAGAGGAAGCGCGAGATAAAGCTTATAGCGAGTACGAGAAATATAAACAGATTCAAGATCAATCATACATTTCGGATTTCGACCGTTTTAATGAGAGCAACGATGGAAACTCATTGCTCCCATTTAACCTTAATCCTTCAAAATAAAGACAACTATGGCAACAGATAATAAAAATAAAGTCCTCAATGTTCCCCATTTGAGATTCCCAGAGTTTAGTGGGGAGTGGGAAAGGAAAAGGTTAAAGGATGTATGCAATATAAGAACTGGCAATAAGAACACCCAAGACAAGTCCGATAATGGAATCTATCCATTTTATGTTCGCTCGCAAATTGTTGAACGAATTAACTCATGGACCTTTGATGGAGAGGCTATTCTAACAGCTGGTGACGGCGTAGGTGTTGGTAAGGTTTTCCATTATTCCACAGGGAAAATCGGTGTACATCAGCGCGTTTACATTCTGAGCGATTTCAAATGTGATGGTAAGTATCTGTATTCATACTTCGCAGGGAATTTCTATAATCGTGTTAAGCGAATGAGTGCTAAAAATTCTGTTGATTCTGTAAGAATGGAAATGATTGCAGATATGCCAATTGCTTTACCGTCTATTGAGGAACAAAAGAAAATAGGACATTTGTTGGCATTGCTTGATGATCGCATCGCCACCCAAAACAAAATCATTGAGGATTTGAAAATACTAAAGTCCGCAATAGCAGAAAGGTTATTCAATTCAACAGATGGTGATATTCTATCTCTTTCAGATGTATGTATCATACAGAAAGGCAAGCAAGTTAATGGTGAAGACCTTTCTGAAACAGGTAAGTTCTATGTTATGAATGGAGGGGTAGAACCATCGGGCTATTATGACCAATGCAACACACCTGCTAATACTATATCTATTAGCGAGGGTGGAAACTCATGTGGATATATACAATATAACAGGGACGCATTTTGGAGTGGTGGACATTGCTATACTCTCAATAATATTCAACCTAATGTTTGCAAGCTCTATCTCTATCACTATTTGAAAAGTCAAGAAAGTTCTATAATGAAGTTAAGAATAGGTACAGGACTACCCAACATTCAGAAAAAAGATTTAGAGAAGTTCCATATCCTTTTGACTTCTAAGGCAATACAGGAAAGTATTTCCGCATTTCTTACAACAATAGACAGAAAAATCACAAATGAAGATATGCTATTACAACGTTTTCAGAAGGGAAAGCAATACCTACTTCGCCAAATGTTTATATGAACATCTGCCGAAGTAAGTATGATTTCTGAATCAACATTGTTTTTAGAATTGCGCTCTCAATAGTTATTTTCTCATCTAATGAAACCATACACATAGCCATTCTATTTTGTTCTTCCAAGCAAGGCAATAATAGTTTGGCTTTATCTATATCCGTGTGATGTAAATGTATAATTGTACTACCTTTGGCATATTTTGCAAACTGATTCTTTGCTATATGATTAAAGAAATAACTAAGATATTGAGCATCGAAGTTGGAATTAACATGTATTCCAAACATGTCACCTCCCAAAATCACACCATCTACATTAATGGCAGAAGGCGCAATTAAGGAAACAGCATCAACTGTTGTAGAAGAAGGAAATAACAAATCCCCTTTTCTGCTTAAAGTCATTCCATCAATTTTTTTAGTATGGCTTTCTACCTTATTTATTATTGCTCCATATGTCGTGAAAAGCTCACCATAAATTATACATGGTACTCCAATCTCAGACAAATCATCTTTTGATAGATTACCGACAGAAAAAGGTTTACCCAACTCCTCGACACGAACACTGTGTTTTTTTACACACCGATAATGCTTTTCAATAATTGCGGACATTTCAGTTACACAATCCTTAATCAAAGGA
>NZ_CAOOSE010000035.1:0-34292 GCF_948499155.1 uncultured Phocaeicola sp.
GTTATGGGTCTTATCATCATAGTTTTCACAATTTCCTGCAAAAGTAGCCTTTTTTGTCTATATAAATGCAAAAGATGTTCTGATTTTCTGTTCTGTTATACGTTTCCTAAACTTTTTTAGTACTTTTGTCCCAAAATTCGTAGATATGTCAGAGCAGGAAATAGAACAACAAAATGTAATGCCTGAAAATGGCAAAATGGTATTGCGTACTGAAAATCTGGTAAAGAAGTACGGCAAACGTACTGTAGTGAGCCATGTTTCCTTTGATGTGAAGCAAGGAGAGATTGTCGGTTTGCTGGGGCCGAATGGGGCAGGTAAGACCACCTCTTTTTATATGACTACCGGTTTGATTGTACCCAATGAAGGACATATTTATTTGAATGATTTGGATATCACTTCTTATCCTGTGTACAAACGAGCTCAAAACGGTATCGGCTATTTGGCACAAGAAGCCTCTGTGTTCCGCAAAATGAGTGTGGAAGATAATATCGCTTCTGTTTTGGAACTGACAAAGACCAGTCCCGAATATCAAAAGGAGAAACTGGAAAGCTTGATAGCTGAGTTCCGCTTGCAAAAGGTGCGTAAGAATTTGGGAGACCAGTTGTCGGGAGGTGAGCGTCGTCGAACGGAGATAGCTCGTTGTCTGGCAATCGACCCAAAGTTTATTATGCTCGATGAACCGTTTGCCGGTGTAGACCCTATTGCAGTAGAGGATATACAGCATATTGTGTGGAAATTGAAAGACAAGAATATCGGAATCTTGATAACCGACCATAATGCATTGGAAACTCTGCGTTTGACTGACCGGGCCTATTTGTTGTTTGAAGGAAAGATTCTGTTCCAAGGCACGCCCGAAGAGTTGGCAGAGAATCCGGTTGTCCGTGAGAAATATCTGGGAACCAACTTTGTGCTTCGCCGTAAAGACTTCCAACTGGAAGAAGCCAATCGGAAACAGCAGATGCAAGGCTAAAAGATACATTAGTACGTATAGGCTTATGCGTTAGTACGTGTAGAGCTATGCGTACTAACGTGTGAGCCAACGCGTACGTACGTGTAAGCGGATGCGTCAGTCCCCTAAAATTGGTCGGATGATGTGCGGCAGAAAATTCCAAATAAAAAAGGCTGCGAATCCATTCGCAGCCTTTTTAGTCTGTATCAATCAGTAATTACATTCTTTTCGGTAATGCTTCTTTGATAACTAATTGACGGCCCATAAATTCAGAACCGTTCAGTTCGTTGATGGCTTTAGCAGCATCCTGATCATCTTCCATTTCAACAAAAGCAAATCCTTTTGACTTACCTGTTTCACGGTCTTTGATAACCTTTACAGAAGTTACTACTCCGTAAGCAGACATTGCTTGTTCCAAATCTCCTTCCTTAACACGGTAGTTAAGGTTTCCAACATACATATTCATAGTGAAAAAATAAAAATAAATAAAATAAAAAATACTCTCTGAATGGTGATTATTAATGAGATAGGGGGATTAGAACAACAGAGAGTTTACGTAAGTGCTATGCGTACAGAAGTAAAACCTTGTAATAAAAATCACTAGCTATATTATCTATCACCAGTTCGACCACAAAGGAACGCATAAAATTTGAATAAGCAAGAAAAAAAGCGACTTTTTTTTCTTTTTTTTATTTGTGCCATTTTATTTGTCTTTTATCAGGCTACTTTCTATTGTCAATTAGTTTTTTTTAGCCTGTGTATTTGGTAATTGAAAGATTAAACACTAATTTTGCAACCTCTTTGATGAGAAAATCTGAAAGAAGTAACAATTAAATAAAATAAGTCAGAATGAATATTTCATTGCAAAACGTTGACAAGGTAAGTGCATTGCTTACTGTTAATATCGAAAAGGCCGATTATCAGGAAAAAGTAGAAAAAGTGTTGAAGACTTACCGTCAGAAAGCCAACATTCCGGGTTTCCGTAAAGGCATGGTACCTATGAGTCTTATCAAAAAGCAATTTGGTAAAGCTGTGCTTGCTGAAGAAGTTGATAAGCTGATGCAGGAAAAAGTAAACGAATATATCCGTGAAAACAAAGTGAATATGCTGGGTATGCCGTTGCCGAACGCTGAAAAGATGCAGCCGGTGGATTTCGACACTCAGGAAAACTTTGAGTTTGTATTCGATATTGCTTTGGCTCCTGAATTCAATGCTGAAATCACAAATCAGGATACTGTAGATTATTATACAATCGAAGTGGCTGACGAATTGGTGGAACAGCAGGTGAAAATGTACACTCAGCGTGCGGCTAAATATGATAAAGTAGAAGCCTACGAAGACAAAGACATGATTAAGGGTCTGTTGGCTGAGCTGGACGAAAACGGTAACACTAAAGAAGGTGGTATTCAGGTAGAAGGCGCCGTAATGATGCCGGCTTACATGAAGAACGATGACCAAAAAGCTATCTTCAACGGAGCTAAGGTTAATGACGTTTTGGTATTCAACCCTGCTGTTGCATTTGATAACAACGAAGCAGAACTTTCTTCATTGCTGAAAATCAAGAAAGAAGAAGTTGCAGATGTTAAAGGTAACTTCAGCTTCCAAGTGGAAGAAATCACTCGCATGATTCCTGCAGAACTGAACCAGGAATTGTTCGACCAGGTATTTGGCAAAGACACAGTGAAGAGTGAAGAAGAATTCCGTGCAAAAATCAAAGAAGGAATTGCCGTTCAGTTTGAAGCGGACAGCAACTACAAGTTCTTGATGGATGTTCGTGATTACCTGACTAAGAGAGTAGGCAAACTTGAATTCCCGGATGCTTTGTTGAAGCGCATCATGTTGCTGAACAATGAAGAAAAGGGAGAAGCATTCGTTGCTGAAAACTACGACAAGAGCATCGAAGAACTGACTTGGCATCTGATTAAGGAACAGTTGATTGCTGCTAATGAAATCAAGGTGGAACAAGCAGACGTTTTGAATATGGCTAAAGAAGCTACCCGTCTTCAGTTCGCTCAGTATGGCATGTTGAACATTCCTGAAGAAATGCTCGAAAACTATGCAAAAGAAATGCTGAAAAAACAAGAAACGGTAGAATCTTTGGTAAACCGTGCCGTAGAAAGCAAACTGGCTGCTGCTTTGAAGGAAAAAGCAACATTGAACCACAAGTCAGTTACAATGGAAGAATTCAACAAAATGTTTGAATAATATTTTTGGCAAGATAAGCATTGATTGCTAAATCTTACTAAAAAAGGGGGCTTTTGACCAGAAAATTTCGTTATAAGCAAAAGTTTCGATACGTCGACCGTATTTTTTTGTACTTTTGTTTGTTTGAAAAAATGGGGTTGAAAGCCTCTTTTTGTGAATAATAACTAAACCATTAAATTATGGATGATTTTAGAAAATTTGCTACCAAGCATTTAGGAATGAACAGCATGGTGCTGGACGATGTCATTAAGTCTCAAGGCGGATATCTGAACCCTTATATTTTGGAAGAACGTCAGTTGAACGTAACCCAGCTCGACGTATTTTCGCGTTTGATGATGGACAGAATTATCTTTCTGGGTACAGAAATCAATGACTATACGGCTAACACTCTCCAAGCTCAGCTCCTTTATCTGGATTCTGTAGATTCAGGAAAAGATATATCTATTTATATTAACTCGCCGGGTGGCTCTGTTTATGCCGGACTGGGTATTTATGATACCATGCAGTTTATCAATAGCGATGTAGCCACCATCTGTACCGGTATGGCCGCTTCGATGGCAGCTGTTTTGCTGGTTGCGGGAACTGAAGGAAAACGTTCGGCGCTGACACACTCCCGTGTAATGATTCATCAGCCGATGGGTGGCACTCAGGGCCAGGCTTCGGATATTGAAATTACAGCGCGTGAAATAATGAAGCTGAAGAAAGAACTTTATACAATCATAGCAGAACACTCGCATACTGATTTTGATAAGGTATGGGCAGATTCAGACCGTGATTATTGGATGACGGCTCAGGAGGCAAAAGAGTATGGTATGATTGATGAAGTGCTGTCTCGCAAGCCGGCTCTATAATATATAAGGTATAATTACATTAATATTAAGAGAAAATTGGAAGATAGTAAAACACCAAGAAACAAGAGAAAGTGCAGTTTTTGCGGACGCTCTGAAAATGAGGTAGGTTTTCTTATTACCGGCATGAACGGCTGTATTTGTGACAGTTGTTCCGAGCAGGCATACGAGATTACCAAAGAAGCCCTTCACCAGTCAAAAGGAAAAGCAGAAGAGCTCAACTTGAAAGAGTTGCCTAAACCGCAACAGATTAAAGAATTCCTGGACGAGTATGTCATCGGCCAGGATGATGCGAAAAGATATCTTTCGGTAGCCGTTTACAATCACTATAAGCGTTTGCTTCAGAAAGCGGACGAGGATGATGTGGAAATTGAAAAGTCCAATATCATCATGGTGGGTAGCACAGGAACCGGAAAGACATTGCTTGCCCGTACGATTGCAAAGCTATTGCATGTTCCTTTTACCATTGTTGATGCTACTGTTTTGACCGAAGCCGGATATGTGGGTGAAGATATTGAAAGCCTTCTGACCCGTTTGCTCCAAGTGGCGGATTACAATGTGCCCGAAGCTGAAAAAGGTATTGTATTCATAGATGAAATCGATAAGATAGCCCGTAAGGGGGACAATCCTTCCATCACTCGCGATGTAAGCGGTGAGGGAGTGCAGCAAGGTTTGTTGAAACTGTTGGAAGGCTCGGTAGTCAATGTCCCGCCCCAGGGCGGACGCAAGCACCCGGATCAGAAAATGATTCAGGTCAATACCAAAAATATTCTGTTCATTTGTGGCGGAGCATTCGACGGTATTGAGCGAAAGATAGCCCAGCGTCTTAACACTAATGTTGTAGGCTATAGTGCAGCCAAGGAAACGGTGAAAATAGACCGTAGTAATATGATGCAGTATATTGCACCCCAAGATTTGAAATCATTCGGACTGATACCCGAAATAATCGGTCGTCTGCCTATTCTTACTTATTTGAATCCGTTGGATAGAAACGCATTGCGCAGTATCCTTACGGAGCCAAAGAATTCTATTATCAAGCAGTACGTCAAACTGTTTAAAATGGATAAAATAGAATTGGTATTTCAGCCCGAAGTGTTCGAATACATAGTTGACAAAGCTATCGAATACAAACTTGGAGCCCGTGGATTGCGTTCCATCGTAGAAACGATTATGATGGATATGATGTTTGAATTACCATCAAAGAAGGTGAAAAGCTTTGAAGTAACGTTGGATTACGCTCAAAAACAGATGGATAAAGCAAATATTTCACGGCTGCAAAATGCTTAGTATCAATAGAATAAAGGGAGAGAGAAAGAAAAATGCAATTCTTCTGAAAAATATTACTCGAAATATTCGTGTAATTTGAGAACTTGTTTATAACTTTGTTAGACAACAAAAGATGTAAAAACAAGAACCGGGGAACCGCGAAAAACTATTTGATACAATGAAGGAGAATATAAATTTGACTAGCGCACTGAAAAAGTATTTTGGATTTGATACTTTCAAGGGAAACCAAGAAGCAATTATCCGTAATTTGCTGGCCGGGAATGATACATTTGTGTTAATGCCTACGGGCGGCGGAAAATCGTTATGTTATCAGTTGCCTTCACTCATCATGGAAGGAACGGCAATTGTCATATCTCCTTTAATTGCATTAATGAAAAATCAGGTGGATGCCATGCGTAACTTCAGCGAAGAAGACGGAGTGGCTCATTTCATCAATTCTTCATTAAACAAGTCGGCTATCGACCAAGTGAAATCAGATATTTTGAGTGGAAAGACCAAATTGCTCTATGTAGCTCCCGAGTCATTGACGAAGGAAGAGAATGTAGAGTTTCTGAGAGGTGTGAAGATTTCTTTCTATGCAGTAGACGAGGCGCACTGTATTTCGGAATGGGGGCATGATTTCCGTCCCGAGTACCGTCGGATCCGTCCTATTATAAATGAAATAGGAAAGGCGCCTGTCATTGCGCTTACGGCTACGGCTACTCCGAAAGTTCGTATGGATATCCAGAAGAATTTGGGAATGCTGGATGCGGCAGAGTTTAAATCTTCATTCAATCGTCCGAATCTTTATTACGAGGTACGCCCCAAAACGAATAATATCGACCGTGATATTATTAAGTTTATTAAGGCAAATCCAGGCAAGTCAGGCATTATTTATTGTCTGAGTCGTAAGAAAGTAGAAGAACTGGCAGAAATATTGCAAGCCAACGGCATCAATGCCCGCGCTTATCATGCCGGTATGGATTCGGCAACACGCACCGCCAATCAGGATGGTTTCCTGAAAGAAGACATCGACGTAATTGTAGCTACTATCGCATTTGGAATGGGTATTGACAAGCCTGATGTGCGTTTTGTGATACACTATGATATCCCCAAGAGTCTGGAAGGCTATTATCAGGAAACAGGTAGAGCCGGACGTGACGGGGGAGAAGGTATGTGCATTACATTCTATTCCAACAAAGACTTGCAGAAGCTGGAAAAGTTTATGCAGGGAAAACCGGTAGCCGAGCAGGAAATAGGTAAACAGCTATTGCTGGAAACAGCAGCTTATGCCGAGTCGTCGGTATGTCGTCGCAAATCGTTATTACATTATTTTGGAGAAGAGTTTACAGAAGATAATTGTGGAAATTGTGATAACTGTTTAAATCCTAAAAAGCAAGTGGAGGCTCAGGATTCATTGTGTGCCGTGATTGAAACAATCATAGCGGTAAAAGAAAACTTTAAAGCAGATTATATAATAGATATTCTTCTGGGTAAGGAAACTACGGAAGTACTTGCACACAAACATGAAGAGCTTGAAGTGTTCGGCTCTGGCATGGGTGAAGAAGATAAAACGTGGAATGCTGTCATTCGCCAAGCGTTGATAGCCGGTTATTTAAGCAAAGATGTCGAGAACTATGGATTGCTGAAGGTGACTTCTGAAGGTCATAAGTTCCTTAAGAATCCGAAATCGTTCAAGATAGTGGAAGATAATGATTTTGAAGAGGAAGAAGAAGAAACTCCGGTTCGGGGAGGCGCTTCATGTGCAGTAGACCCTGTGCTTTATTCCATGCTGAAAGATTTGCGCAAGAAGCTGTCGAAGAAGCTGGATGTTCCTCCTTATGTCATATTCCAGGATCCTTCTTTGGAGGCAATGGCGACCATCTATCCCGTTACGCTGGAAGAACTTCAGAATATTCCGGGTGTGGGTGCAGGCAAAGCTAAACGTTACGGTCAGGAGTTCTGTGTATTGATAAAGAAACACTGCGAAGAAAATGAGATAGAACGTCCTGAAGATTTGCGTGTCCGTACCGTTGCCAATAAGTCAAAGTTGAAGGTGTCTATCATCCAGTCAATCGACCGTAAGGTCGCTCTTGATGATATTGCCGTATCCAAAGGGTTGGAATTCAGCGAGCTGCTGGATGAGGTAGAAGCTATCGTGTATTCGGGTACTAAGCTGAATATTGACTACTTCCTCGAAGAAATTATGGATGAAGACCACTTGGATGACATCTACGATTACTTCAAAGAGTCTACGACCGATAAGATAGACGATGCAATGGAAGAGTTGGGTGATGACTATACCGAAGACGAAATCCGTCTGGTGCGTATCAAGTTCATTTCCGAAATGGCAAACTAATCAAAGGATTAATATATAAAGAAAGCCGGATTTCTACGAGGGAATCCGGCTTTCTTTATATTATATCGTTAATTACTATTAAATATAATATTTCTACTAACAACCTTAGTAGTTTGTATCAAACTTTGCTTATATTTGTACTGTGTCTAACCGATAAACAAAGAAAAGAATGAAGAAACTGACAGCGAAGGAAGAAGAGATAATGAATATCTTCTGGCAACACGGGCCGATGTTCATTCGTGAAATGCTGGCCTTTTATGAGGAACCCAAGCCTCACTATAATACCGTGGCTACATTGGTAAAACTGTTGGTCGAGAAAGGATTTGTTACTTTCCGTGTGTGGGGCAATAGTTATCGCTATGATGCGATAGTTTCGGAGAAAGAATACAAAGGGGCGGCGTTGAGCGATGTCATTTCGCAATATTACGACAACTCTTATACTCGGGTGGTGTCGCAGTTCATTGAGGAAGAGAAGATGGGGCTGGACGAGCTGAAGGCACTGATAGCAAAAATTGAAAAAGGATAGGAATAAAAGAAAAACGTTATGGCTGCCTTTGTCATTTATATATTGAAAAGCACCCTCTGCCTGTCTGTATTTTATTTGTGGTACCGGCTGCTGTTCAGAGGAAC
Source organism: uncultured Phocaeicola sp. (assembly GCF_948499155.1). Taxonomy (NCBI): domain Bacteria; kingdom Pseudomonadati; phylum Bacteroidota; class Bacteroidia; order Bacteroidales; family Bacteroidaceae; genus Phocaeicola; species uncultured Phocaeicola sp. The sequence goes on from NZ_CAOOSE010000035.1 coordinate 8,258, forward strand.
CACTCATTTTCGGTTTAATCGCCAGATTTTAGTGTTGGGCTTGTTAGTGTGTTCATTACTTCCGCTGATACATTTCACTCTAGAGAAAGAATTACCAGTGCATCGTCCGTTGCGTATGTTGGACGAGGCATTGACTATAGTTGCTTTGCCTGAAAAGGGACAGGCTGAGGTAGGGGCGATTGTTCCTGCCGATACCGGAGAAGGTGTGTTTCTCTATCCCCGGTTTTTCTTTTTTCTTTATGCCGGAGGGTGTGCCTTTGTCCTGTGTCTGTTCTTGTCGGCATACATCCGTATGTGGCGTCTGATAAGAGGTGCTTCCACATTTCGTGAAAGCGGTGTGTGTTGGGCATTGACAGACAGGCAGGTAAGTCCTTTCAGCTGGGGAAATTACATTGTGATGAATCGTAAGGACTATGAGGCTTATCCGTTGATACGCCTGCACGAACAGATGCATGTGCTTCACGGTCACTCATGGGACGGCCTTTTGGTGCAGCTGTTGCAGGTTTTCCACTGGTTCAATCCGGTAGTGTGGCTGTGGCAGAAAGAGTTGCGCGACCTGCATGAGTATCAGGCAGACCATGAAGTAATCAGTCGTGGCATTGATGTAAAAACATATCAATTATTATTGGTGGAAAAAGCTGTGGGCACAAGGCTCTACTCTATGGCCTGCGGTTTTGACCATTGTTCACTTAAAAAACGTATAACTATGATGATGAAAAGAAAAACACCCGGATGGAAACGCTTGTATATCTTGATAGCGTTTCCGTTGGCTGCGGGAGCCGTATTTGTGTTCGCCCAGCCTAAAGTAGATGCCACCTTACAGACAGTCGTGGCGGGACAGGCAACCGCGTGTGACAGCAGTTCGCTGGATATTTCGCTTTCGGCGGCTGATTATGCTGGACTGGCGGCAGATGCCGTGGCATTTGATGTGTATGTCAATCAGCGCAACCAGTTGATGATTGGTGCCTTCAACAAGATGGATGCGGTGAAGTTGGAAGGTCTGGCAGATGCCGTGTCGAAGAGGCTCGTCGCTGACTTCTCTTCCCGATATGCTAAGAGGAAGGAGGTACCGGAGATGGTAGCCTGCATCACAGCCGACCGGAATGCGAAGATGGGCTGTGTTTACGAGGCCAAGCAGCAGATAAGCCGCGGATATGAGTTGGCGGTGCGCGAGTTGAGTGCAACCTATCCTGCCGGAGTGTTGCAGCATAGCCTTTCCAGTCGGATTGTCTATAATCCTCCCCGGTCTTATGGAAATCCGGTTGCAGGGGTTTCGGATAAAAACCAACGTCTGGAAGGGTTTGGCATCACGATTTTCATGGAAGGAGAGAAGAAAGGAAGTCTGAAAGATTTTACTTTACAGGAATTGGAATCCGAAATAGCTTCCTTGCTCGAAGGAGCGGACGTATCGAAAAACGTGATATCCGTCGAACTTAGTGTGCCGAAGGATGTGCAAGAAGGTATAATGTACGATGTCAAGCAGGTGCTGCGTAAGTTATATCTGTTGAAGGTTGATACGGTTCATTGAATCTTGCGGGTTGGCTTCTGCCGATGACGGTGATGAAGTTGGGAAAAACTGCTTTCACACAAAACAAGGCATAACTTGTTGATATATAGTGCTGATAGGTGAAACGTACTATACGTTATGTGTGAAAGCGGATGCCACAGACTTTATTAGGGCGTCCCATCGTGGGCTGTCTTATTTTCTGTTGTAGTTACTGCTACTCCGAAAAGGCGGGTCAAGCCAAAAAGTGTGTTGGCATCATATTCTGAGAAAACTCGGGCCAGTCATTATTCTTGGGGATTTAATATATCAATCAAATACTTGTCTCCTGATACTGTCTTCTTCGGTTTTCAACCCCTGCATGCGTTCTTGAGCTCCCTAAGTCGTTTCATTAGGCGGACTAAGCGTTTTCGTCCTTTCGGTTATGCCTGTGTGTCCGTCGGATTACTACAGTCTCCGGCAGCGGACTGTATAGTCCGTTGCAGTGGACTGTACAGACTACTACAGTGGACTGTACAGTCCACTGCCGGAGTCTGTAATAATCTTCCGTTCAAAAGGTCTTGGCTGACCCTATGAAACAGCTTGTTCTTCCCTTTGTTTGTGATAAGATATTTACTCCCTCCCCAAGAATAATAAGTGACCCGGATTTTCTCAAACTATGATGCCCGCACACTTTTTGACTTAATCCGCTTTATATACGTGAACGGAGGAGGATGCAAATGAATGGCTAATCAGATAATGGAGGCTTTGTCGGGGTAGGGTTGATTATTGTTTCTGCTAAATTTTCTTTCACCTTAACAAAAAAATATTCTATCATTTTCCAGTATTGAATAAAACTCGTATATTTGCACGCAATAAATTCAAAACGCATTAAGCCCTATGTCATTTATTGCAGATAAAATTGTAATGGACGGATTGACTTACGACGATGTATTGTTAATCCCAGCCTATTCTGAAGTTTTACCCAAAGCAGTCGAACTCTCGACTAAGTTCTCACGCAACATCGAGTTAAAAGTACCTTTTGTGACCGCCGCTATGGATACGGTTACTGAGGCTAAAATGGCTATTGCCATTGCTCGTGAAGGCGGTATCGGTGTTATTCATAAAAACATGTCTATAGAAGAACAGGCACGCCAGGTAGCTATTGTGAAACGTGCTGAGAATGGTATGATTTATGATCCCGTAACTATCAAGAGAGGCTCTACCGTGAGAGATGCTTTGGCACTGATGGCTGAGTATAGAATCGGCGGTATTCCTGTTGTGGACGATGAAAGATATCTGGTAGGTATTGTTACCAATCGCGACCTCCGTTTTGAGAAAGATATGGATAAGCGTATTGATGAAGTGATGACGAAAGAGAATATCGTTACTACCAACCAGACTACCGATATGGAAGCTGCTTCACAAATTTTGCAGGAACATAAAATTGAGAAGTTGCCCGTAGTGGATAAAGACGGTAAACTGGTAGGCTTGATTACTTATAAGGATATAACAAAAGCGAAAGACAAACCGATGGCTTGTAAAGATGCCAAAGGCAGGTTGCGCGTTGCTGCCGGTGTAGGTGTGACAGTGGATACACTCGACCGTATGCAGGCTTTGGTGGATGCCGGTGCTGATGCTATCGTTATTGATACAGCTCATGGACATTCTAAATATGTGATTGAAAAACTGAAAGAGGCAAAGAAACGCTTCCCGAACATTGATATTGTAGTAGGTAATATCGCTACCGGAGAAGCTGCAAAAGCATTGGTTGAAGCCGGTGCGGATGCAGTGAAAGTTGGTATCGGTCCGGGCTCTATCTGTACAACCCGCGTGGTGGCCGGTGTAGGGGTTCCTCAGTTGTCTGCTGTGTATGACGTAGCTAAGGCTTTGAAGGGTACAGGTGTTCCTTTGATAGCCGATGGTGGTTTGCGTTATTCGGGAGATGTCGTAAAGGCTTTGGCTGCCGGTGGATATAGTGTAATGATTGGTTCATTGGTTGCCGGAACAGAAGAATCTCCGGGTGATACGATTATCTTTAATGGCCGTAAGTTTAAGTCATATCGTGGTATGGGTTCTTTGGAAGCGATGGAGAATGGTTCAAAAGACCGTTATTTCCAGAGTGGAACTGCCGATGTGAAGAAATTGGTGCCGGAAGGTATTGCCGCACGTGTTCCCTATAAAGGCACTTTGTACGAAGTAATCTATCAGTTGGTGGGTGGTCTGCGTGCAGGTATGGGCTATTGCGGTGCTGCCAATATTGAGAAACTGCATGATGCCAAATTTACCCGCATTACCAATGCCGGTGTATTGGAAAGCCATCCGCATGATGTAGCTATCACTAGTGAGGCTCCTAATTACAGCCGTCCTCAATAAAATGAAAATATAATGCCGCGTTATTTGCTCGGTGTTCTCTTGCTTCTCCTTGTGTCTGTGTCTGAAGCGCAGGCGCAAGGAGATGTTATGTTGTATATTGACAGCAAGCCTGTTTATCGGTCTGAATTCGAATATTATTATCGGAAAGCTCCCAAGCAGACTCCCGAAGCTTATTTGCCTGCCTTTATCAACTATAAACTGAAGGTGAGATATGCCATGGATAGTGGTTTGGATACTGTGGCTGCTTTTCGCAGGCAACTTTCATTTTATGAAGGTCGTTTGGTAAAGTCGTATGTGGTGGATACGGCTGGGGAGGAACGGGAGTCCCGTTCCATTTATGAACGGAATAAACGGCGTCTCCAGACAAATGATTGGGTGAGAATAGCTCATATCAGTAAATATTTGCCTCAAAATGCGACCCCTGCCGCAGAACAGGCGGCGCAGGCTGTTATGGACTCCATCTATTCTGCATTGCAGGATGGGGCTGATTTTTCATGGTTGGCACGTCATTATTCAGATGATGCGGACAGCCGGCAAGTCGGAGGACTGTTGCCATGGATGCCCGTCAATAAGAATATGCAAGAATGGGTGGACAAACTGGCAGTGTTGGAAAAGAACAAAGTCTCGGTTCCTTTTTATTCTCCTTTAGGTCTTCATATTGTCAAGTGGGTGGAGCGTAAGCCTTTTGCCTCTTACGAGGATAAAAAGGAGGAAATACAGGAATATATGGAGCATGAAGGAGTTTCTTCTCCTTCGGTCAGAAAAGATGTTTTGGCTCTTTACCGGTCAGGCGCTTTGGCCGGGAAATATCCCGATTGGACGTTGCGTTGGCAAGAAGTGCATGATGGTCTGTTGGCCTCTTATCTTACCCGGAAGTATCAGGAGGGGGAGTATGCTTGTTTCGAAGCCGATTTGGAACGCTATTTCAAACAGCATAAATCAGATTATGCTTGGGAGTTGCCCCGGTATAAAGGAGCTGTTATTCATTGCAAGGATAAGAAAATGGCTTCTGCCATCAAGAAATACTTAAAGAAAAAGCCGGTGGAGGAGTGGAAATCCGCTTTAGAAAAGTTGATGATGAACGCATCGGTTCCGCAAGCAAGCATAGAAGTGGGAGTATTTATCATTGGAAAGAACCAATATGTGGATAAATTAGTCTTTAAGTGCGGAAGTTTTGAACAAGTTCCCGGTTTTTCTTATACTTTTGTGATGGGAAAGAAGTTGAAAAAGGGACCGGAGAACTATTTGGATGTAAAGGATGCGGTAATCCGTGATTATCAGGCTGTACATGAGGACTCTTGGATGAAAGATTTGAAACGGAAGTATAAGGTTGAAATAAACCAAGAGGTTTTAAAAACAGTTAATAATAACGGAAGTAATTAATTATTGCAGTATCTTCGTTCACTATTTTAATGCTTTATGAGTATCGTGAAAAACTGGGGAGTAATACTTGTGATTGCCGCTGCCATGACTGGATGCGGTCAGGAGCATAACCATAAAGGAAAAACTCCTTTAGTGGAAGTGTCCGGTGAATTTCTGTATAAGGAAGATTTGCAGGCGGCTCTTCCTCTCAATATATCGAAGGATGATAGTGTATTGTTTGCCGAACACTATATCAAGAATTGGATAGAGGATGCGCTGCTGTTTGATAAGGCGGAGGGGAATATTCCCGACAATGATAAAATCTCCAAACTGGTGGAGAACTATCGCCGTGCATTGATTATGCACACTTATCAAGAGGAGTTGGTGAATCAGAAATTGGCAAACGATATCAGTGAGGAGGAAATCAATGCTTATTATGAAAAGAACAAAGATTTGTTCCGACTGGATAACCCATTGGTCAAAGGACTTTTTATAAAGGTTCCTCTCACTTCTCCTGATTTGGGGAATGTGCGTGTGTGGTATCGGAAGAATAATCAGGACGCTATTGAAAAATTGGAGAAGTATAGTTTGCGTAATGCAGTGAGTTATGATTATTTTTATGACCGTTGGACGTCTGTGCCCGATGTGGCTGTCAAGATACCTTTGAAGGTGCTGGATACGGACGCAAGCTATTTGGATAAAAACAGGAATGTAGAAGTAAAGGACACGGCCTTTTGCTATTTCTTGCATATAGAAGATTTCTTGGGAAAGGATAAACAAAAGCCGTTGGACTTTGCCAGAGATGAAATAAAAGAGATTTTAATAAATCTGAAGCGTGTGGAGTTTATCAACAAGGTGAAAGAGGACTTGTATCAGCGGGCTTCGGATAGAAACAAGATTATTTATTATTATTTGAATTCAGATGAATAAATTGATGTGTACTAAAGTTTATGCACTGTTACTGATGCTGCTTGCTACTGTTTCTGTATATGGACAAGACAACGTTATAGACGAAGTCGTGTGGGTAGTAGGCGATGAGGCTATTCTTAAATCTGACGTAGAGAGTGAGCGGTTGAATGCCCAGTATGAAGGACGTAAGTTTGACGGTGACCCGTATTGTATAATTCCGGAGCAGCTTGCCGTCCAGAAATTGTTCCTTCATCAGGCAGCTATCGATAGTATCGAGGTTTCCGAACAGGAAGTAATCGGATTGGTGGAAAGACGTACGAATTGGCTCATCGAACAAGTAGGAGGTTCTAAAGAGAAATTGGAGGAATATTACAACAAGACTTCTACCCAGATTCGTGAGATGTTGCGTGAGAATGTGCGTGATGGAGAAACAGTGAGAAAGATGCAGCAGCATATTGTGGGAGAGATTAAGATAACTCCTGCCGAAGTGCGTCGTTATTTTAAGGATTTGCCGCAAGACAGTATTCCTTTCGTTCCTACTCAGGTGGAGGTACAGATTGTTACGTTGGAACCGAAAATACCATTGGAAGAAATTGAGCGTGTAAAGAAGACCTTGCGTGACTATACGGATGGCATTAATTCCGGCAAGATGTCATTTGCCACCTATGCCCGTTTTTATTCTGAAGATCCCGGAACGGCTCGTCGCGGCGGTGAGCTCGACTTTATGGGTAAAGGGGAATTGGTGCCCGAATATGCCAATGTCGCTTTTAACTTGCAGGATCCCAATAAGGTTTCGAAGATTGTGGAAACAGAGTTTGGCTTCCATATCATTCAGTTGATTGAAAAACGCGGTGACCGTATTAAGACCCGCCATATTCTGTTGAAGCCGAAAGTGGAGGAAAAGGACTTGGAGGCTGCACTGGTTCGTTTGGATTCCATTGCTGATGATATCCGTAACCAGAAATTCACTTTCGATGATGCGGCTACTTATATCTCGCAGGATAAGGATACAAAGAATAATCATGGTCTGATGGCTAACAAGAATACCGGTACGGCACGTTTTGAAATGCAGGATTTGGCACAGGTTTCTCAGGAAGTGGCCAAGGTGGTGGAAAACATGAACGTAGGCGAAATATCGAAAGCATTCACTATGATTAATGATAAAGGAAAAGAAGTGTGTGCTATCGTAAAACTAAAAAGCCGTATAAACGGACATAAGGCTACCATTACGGAAGACTATCAGCGTTTGAAGGCTATCGTCATGGAAAAACGTAGTGAAGATAAGCTTGAAAAGTGGATTAAAGAAAAGCAAAAACATACATACGTGCGTATTAATGAGAAGTGGCAGAAATGCGATTTTAAATATCCGGGTTGGATAAAAGAATAAAGTAGTATATTGAACCGTATGCTTGAAAAAAGAAAAAAAAATAACTCTTCGAGCAGGCATAGGATACTTTTGTTTAGTGTCCTGTGCCTGTTTGTCTTTTGCTTGTTGGCGCAGGTCAATCCCACAAAAAGGACTGAACCGAAGCCTGCCAAGAGCAAAGTGTATCTGTTGCATTCCGATGTGTTGAAGAAAAGTCCTTTAAATCCTGATCCCGATGCACAGGTATTGGTCGGGAATGTGGCTTTTCGCCATGATAGTGTTTATATGTATTGTGACAGTGCTTGTTTTTATGAAAAGACCAATTCATTAGAGGCTTTTGATAATGTAAAAATGGTGCAGGGAGATACGTTGTTTTTGTATGGGGATTATCTCTTTTATGATGGCAATACACAGATTGCCCAAGTGCGCAACAATGTGCGCATGGAGAATAAGAATACTACGTTGCTGACCGATAGCCTGAACTATGACCGGATTTATAACCTTGGTTATTATTTTGATGGCGGTACGCTCATGGATGAAGAAAATGTGTTGACTTCGGAATGGGGAGAGTATAGTCCTGCCACTAAACAGTCGGTCTTTAACTATGATGTGAAACTGGTAAATCCTAAGTTTACATTGACTTCGGACACACTGCGTTACAATACGGCCAGCAAGATTGCCAATATTGTAGGGCCATCGAACATTGACAGTGACAATAATCATATCTACTCCGAATTGGGCTTCTATAATACGCAGATTGGTCAGGCAGAATTGCTGAATCGTTCTGTATTGACGAATGAGGGTAAGCGTTTGACGGGCGACAGCTTGTTTTATGACCGTGTGAAAGGATATGGGGAAGCTTTTGATAATGTGTTGTTTAATGATACCATTAATAAAAATATGCTTACCGGTGACTATTGTTATTACAATGAACTGACTAAATATGCCATTGCAACCCAAAAGGCGGTAGCGGTGGATTACTCACAGGGTGATAGTTTGTTTATGCATGCCGATACGTTGCAGATGTACACTTTCAATCTGAATACCGACTCTATCTTCCGTGAAACAAGAGCGTATCATAAAGTGCGTATGTATCGCACGGATGTGCAGGGAGTGTGTGATTCGCTGGTTTTTTCGTCCAAAGACAGCTGTCTGACTATGTATTATGACCCTATTCTTTGGAATAACAACCAGCAATTGTTAGGTGAGGAAATAATGATTTACATGAATGACAGTACTATTGATTGGGCGCATATTCACAATCAGGCACTATCTGTTGAAAAGTTGGATTCTGTCAATTATAATCAGGTGACCGGAAAAGATATCAAGGCATATTTCAAGAATGGAGAGATGCACCAGGTAGACGTAATCGGTTCGGTCCGTGTCATTTATTATCCGATGGAGAGCGACAGCACACTAATTGGCATGAATGTATCGGAGACAAGCCTTTTGAATATGTATCTGGAAAACCGGAAGATGAAAAAGATGGTTATGAGTCCGAAATCAAATGGAACTCTTTATCCGATGCTTCAACTTCCGCCGAATAAAATGAAACTGGAAAACTTTAATTGGTTCGACTATATCCGTCCGCTCAATAAAGAGGATATCTTTAACTGGCGCGGAAAGAAAGCCGGGCAGGAATTAAAGAAGAGTAATAGAGGTACTGCACCTTTGCCAAATCAAGACTTGTTTAATAAAAAGAAGAAATAACTATGGGAATGTTTAAAATGGAAAAGCCTCGCCGTTTCAACCACCAATATATATATGTGGACGAACGAAAAGAGAAATTGCAGAAGATGGAAGAGAACGCCAAGCGCGACTTGGGTATGCTTCCTCCGAAAGAGTTTTCCCCCGAAGACATTCGTGGAAAGTTTATTGAAGGAACCAAGCATCTGAAACGCAGAAAAGAGAGTGGACGCAGACCGTTGGCTTATGGGGCTTTGTTTGTTGCCATTGGCGTTCTACTTTTTATCTTGCATTATCTGGTGACCGGAGAATTAAATTTTTAATGAATCATTCGTAGTTGTATTATGAGCGATATCATACGTTTACTGCCGGATTCTGTCGCTAATCAAATAGCGGCAGGAGAGGTGATACAGCGTCCTGCATCTGTTATAAAAGAGCTGGTGGAGAATGCCATTGATGCCGGAGCGCAGCATATAGATGTATTGGTAACGGATGCCGGAAAGACTTCTATTCAGGTGATAGATGATGGTAAAGGGATGTCTGAAACCGATGCGCGTCTGTCTTTTGAACGCCATGCAACTTCTAAGATAAAGGAGGCGGCTGATTTGTTCGCTTTGCGGACGATGGGATTCCGTGGGGAAGCGTTGGCTTCTATTGCAGCGGTGGCACAAGTAGAGTTGCGCACGTGTACAGAAGGAGAGGAACTGGGTACTAAACTGGTTATTGCCGGTTCCAAGGTGGAAAGCCAGGAAGCCATATCGTGTCCCAAGGGCAGCAATTTCTGTGTGAAGAATCTGTTTTTTAATGTACCTGCACGGCGTAAGTTCTTGAAATCCAATCAGACAGAGCTAAGCAATATATTGACTGAGTTTGAACGCATTGCATTGGTCAACCCCAATGTGTCTTTCACTTTGTATCATAATGATGCTGAGTTGTTTAATCTTCCCGCCATTCAGTTGCGCCAACGTATCATGGGAGTGTTTGGGAAGAAAATTAATCAGGATCTTCTATCGTTGGATGTAGATACCACGATGGTGCGCGTCTCAGGCTTTGTCGGCCGGCCGGAAAGTGCCCGCAAGAAAGGAGCTCGCCAATACTTCTTTGTAAACGGACGTTATATGCGTCATCCTTATTTCCATAAAGCCATTATGGATGCATACGAGCATCTGATACCGGTAGGTGAACAAGTATCTTATTTTATTTACTTTGAGGTGGACCCTGGTAATATTGACGTAAATATTCACCCTACCAAGACGGAAATCAAATTTGAGAATGAACAGGCCATTTGGCAGATATTGGCAGCGGCTGTCAAGGAAACATTAGGTAAATTCAATGCTGTACCTTCCATTGATTTTGATACGGAGGGTATGCCGGATATCCCTGCATTCGAGAGTTCTCTTTATGCCGGAATACAGCCTCCGAAAACAACTTATAACCCGGATTACAATCCTTTCAATACGTCTGCTGTGCCTCCCTCTTCCTACTCCTCAAAGCCCACTCGTGATTGGGAACGGCTGTATGAGGGCGTGGAACAGCATGCGTCGGCCCAACATACGCAGATGTCTTATCCGGATGATGGGGATTATTTCACGGCATCTCCAATGGAGGAACCGGCTGCTCCCACTTTGTATGACAATTCGGAAGAGTCGGCAATGGGAGAGAAATCATCTCAACATTATCAGTTTAAAGGACGCTTTATCCTTACTTCCGTCAAATCAGGCTTGATGATTATCGATCAGCAACGGGCGCATATTCGTATTCTTTATGATCAATATCTGGAGCAGATAACACGTCGACAGGGAGCATCGCAGGGAATGTTATTTCCTGATATTGTGCAATTCCCGGTTTCGGAAGTACCTGTATTGCAAGAAATCATGGAAGATTTGTCATACTTGGGTTTTGAACTGACTGATTTGGGAGGTGGTAGTTATGCTATCAACGGCATACCTTCGGGTATTGAAGGTTTAAATCCGGTGGAACTGATTCAGAGTATGGTTCATACTGCCATTGAGAAGGGAGGTAAAGTGAAAGAAGAGGTGCAGAGTAATCTGGCTTTGACATTGGCTAAAGCTGCGGCTATTGTGCCGGGGCAGGTTTTGACGAACGAGGAAATGAATGGTTTGGTAGATGGGTTGTTTGCTGTAACTACTCCTAATTATACTCCTGACGGTAAAACCGTGTTGTCCGTGCTTCAGGAGGATGAGTTGGAAAAGCTGTTTAAATAAAATCTGACTATAAAAAGATAAGCCGCTTGGAAGCGATTCCAAGCGGCTTTGGCTTACCTTTTTTAAGGCAGAGTATTATTGGGCTTCGATAATTACACGACGGTTGAATGCCGGAGGAGTTAATGTATTAACGCCACCCATACCGCTAATAATCATATTGCTCTTGTTTACACCCAGTTTAACCAATTCGTTTGCAACTGTATTTGCACGGTCTTCACTCAATTGTTTATTCCATGATGCACTACCTGTGTCGCTGTCAGCATAACCGGTTACTTTCAGTTTGATGCCCGGATTGTCTTTTACTAAGTTGGCAATCTGTTGCAGGTTGACTACGCTGTTTTGAGGCAGAGTGGCAGAACCAATCTGGAAGAATACAGATTGCGGAACCGGAGTCAGCTGATTAACGGTAACTTGTTCTGTAACCACCTCATTAGGAGTATTTGCAAGTTGTGCCTTCAACTGGCGGTTTTGTTCGATTTGTTGAGCCAAAGCTGCATTGATAGCATCCATCTGAGATGCTGTAAGAGCCATCATAGCATCCACATCAGGAGCAGGTTTGAATCCTCTCTGCGGGAATTTATAGGTCACACCGACTGATGCGCCCAGCATAACGTCCAATCCTTTGTTCAGGGTCTTTCCGTCAAACTTGTTTTCAGCAGCCATACCATAAAGTTCCAAGTTCAAATCCCAAGCATCTGCCACATGGAAGGTATTAATCAAACCGAAGTTGAATGCTAATGAATTAAGGTGAGGTTTGTCATAAGAATGAGCGAAACCGAAACCTACAAACGGAACAGCATCATATACACGGTCGGGATTATAACCGGCTAGCATATTGCTGATGTTGAATAAGATATCGCCGTGTAAGTTCATATAGTTGAACTTATCCTGATAGTATCCTTCACTCATCATATGAGGTTTGGAGTATGCAGAAGGTTCGCTTGAAAAACTCTTTGACTGTAAACCGCTATATTGCAAGCGTAATCCTAATCCGGGAGTAAACCATTTACCAATTGATACATTCAGGGCGGGAGCGATACGCTTGCCGAATTTGCCCAGGTCGGATTGGTCACCGAATAATACTTGTGCACCGCCTCCTACAGAGAAGAACCAATTATCAAAGAATCGATTGGTCTCTACTTTGTACTTATCTACCGGAACCTCCATAACATCTACGCTTTCGCTGACGATAGCGTTTTGTGATTTGTTGCTCTGCTGCGCGAACGTTGCAGAACTGATACTGGCGATTGCCAGTGCAAACATTAATTTTTTCATACTCATTTCTATTAGTTAAATTATTGTTTAGGTATATCTTCCCAATTTCAACTAAATAACATGAGCGTTGAAAAAAAGTTTGTGCGGCTTGAATATTTAATATTTTTTTATGAAAGAAGGCTAAAAAGGTAGTGCGACTCAGTGCTGCGTTCTGCATCAAAACTGAATCCTTCCCAATTGAATCCTTTTAATTCTTCAGGCTTTTCAATGCGGTTCTTGATGATATAGCGTGTCATTTCTCCTCTACACATTTTAGTATAAATAACGACAGTTGTTAATTTCCCTTTTTTCCAAACCTGAAATTCGGGTGTAATCACGCGTACCTGTTGTTCAATACGTTTCCAGTCGAAAAGGTCTTTCATTTCATTGCTGGCAAGGTTGATTAATGTGCCTCCTTGTGCTTTGATGGACTTAATGAATTCATCAGTCAATATTGGTTTCCAATAATCAAACATGGATATTCCTCCGTGCTCTGGCAGTCTGACGTCTCCTTCCAATCTATAATTCTTTATCAGGTCAAGCGGACGAAGTAATCCATATAAAAAGGAAGTGATACGCAGATGATTTTGTATGTATTGAAAATCTTCGGCTGTAAAGTCTTGAGGACAGATACGTTTAAACACTATGCCTGTATAGGCTAACAAGGCAGGAAGAGCTTTGTTTTCTTCAGAACAGAAATCCTGAAAGCGAAGGTAATTTTCAGCGGCTATTTTACTGTTTACCCGCAACAGGCGTTCCAGTTCCTCGGCAGAGAACTGGGACATATTGAGTGCATGCTGAATGGCTTCAGCCTGAAATTGTGGCGTACCGGTGGTGGGAACTTTCACTTTAGAACGGTCCGTCATGGTCTTGGCACACGAAATAAAAGTCATCATAGGCTAAAAAATGATATTTCAGTCGGCAAATATAGGAAAAACAGATATATTTGTCTTTATTATATCGCGAATTAAATATTCAGAACTATGAAAATGAAAAAGTTAGGATTGTTATTGATGTTGCTATGCGTCAGCTTTGCAGTGCATGCACAGGAATTGAAGAAGGGAGATAAGTTACCTGATTTTCAGTTGAAATCATCAGTTTATGGAAATGTTTCATCTGCTGATTTGAAGGGTAAGGTGGTATTGGTCAGTTTATTTGCCACTTGGTGTGGTCCATGCCAGTTGGAACTTGCAGAAGTGCAAAAAACGCTTTGGCCTAAATATAAGGATAATAAGGACTTTGTATTGTTGGTGATTGGCCGTGAACATACGGACGAACAACTGAAGGTTTATAATGAGCGGAAGAAATTTACTTTCCCGTTGTATCCTGACCCTAAGCGTGAAGTTTTCTCACTCTTTGCTGAAAAATCTATCCCTCGTGCGTATCTGTTCAATAAGGAAGGAGAAGCAATTTATACTTCTATGGGGTATGAAAAGGAGGAGTTTAATCATTTGATGAACGCTATTGAAGAAGCTTTGAAGTAATCAAAAGCTATTATTGAAACTAATTTTAATTCTAATACTTATGAAAATCAAATCACTGATTGCTGTTTTGTTGTGTATTGTGGTGTGTAGCTCCTGTGAACAGCCGCCGGTAGAAGCGTATGTTGTGCTTCCCCAACCGCAAGAGATTAATTATGTTCAAGGTTTTGTGAAACTGAAGGATAAGCCGACAGTTGCTTACTCTAATGAATTGTCTAATGAGGCTCTGTTGTTGGCTTCTTACTTAAAGAATGATTTTGCAGTGGAGGCTAATTTGCAGGAAGGGAAAGACAAAGGGGATATTGTTCTTTCGTTGGATTCGATGGTCTTGCCTGACAAGAAAGGCGGATATGCATTGGAAGCTGCCGGAAGCCGGATTACAATTAAGGCTCCTGCTCCCGAAGGAGTGTTTAACGGTGTGCAGACTTTGCGTCAGATTATTAAAGAAAGAGAAGGACGCCTGACTGTTCAAAAAGCTTTGGTGACGGATTATCCGGCTTTCTCTTGGCGTGCATTCATGCTGGATGAAGGTCGGTATTTCAAAGGTAAAGAAGTGGTCCTCAACATGCTTGATAGAATGGCTGAGCTGAAGATGAATGTATTTCATTGGCATTTGACAGACGATCAGGGATGGCGTATTGAAATCAAGAAATATCCGAAGTTGACAGAAGTTGGTGCTTTCCGTGATTCTTCAGAGATTAATCATTTCCACAGCAATGTGTTTGATGGTAAGCCTCATGGTGGTTTTTATACTCAGGATGATATCAAGGAGGTAGTGGACTATGCTGCCAAGCGCCATATTATGATTGTCCCCGAAATAGAGATGCCGGGACATGCCAGTGCTGCTATTGCTTCTTATCCATGGCTGGGAACTACCGGAAAGCAGATTAAGGTGCCTTGTAACTTTGGTGTGCATTACAATGCTTATAATGTGGCCGACCCTCGTGTCATTCAATTTCAGGAAGATGTATTGGAGGAAGTGATTGCATTATTCCCTTCTCCGGTAATCCATATCGGCGGGGATGAATTGCGATATAATGCTTGGAAAGAATCGCCGATGGTGCGCAATTATATGAAGCAGAACAAGATTGCTTCACCGGCCGGACTACAAGTTTTCTTTACGAATAATATTTCTAACTTCCTGGCCTCAAAGAATCGGCACATGATGGGGTGGAATGAAATTACGGGTGCTCAGATTAATGATTATCAGCAGGATGGTACTGCTGCTTCACAGCAGCAATTGGCCCCCGGAACCATCGTTCATTTCTGGAAGGGTGAGCCTGAATTGATTAAAGAAACCATTGAAAAAGGATATAATATCGTCAACTCTTATCATATATATACTTATCTGGACTATGATTATGAGTCCATCCCTTTGCAGAAATCGTATGAGTTCAATCCGATTCCCGAGGGACTGACGGAGGCGCAGAAAAGTAAGGTCTTGGGTATCGGTTGCCAGATGTGGGGCGAATTTATTCCTGCAGTTGAAAGTATGAATAAAAAGATTTATCCGCGTCTTGCCGCATACGCCGAAGTAGGCTGGACAAGTCCATCCAATAAGGATTATGAGCGTTTCCGTAACTCGTTGGATTCATTTATCGGGCATTGGGAAAAGCTGGGTATTCAATTGGGTGAGTGGAAATAATAAAAAAGTGGGGATGTGTCAAAACTCCCCTTTTATCGAAATCACCCTCGCTACAACTACCTGTGGCGAGGGTGACTTTTATTTATGAGAGTTTCGATACACCCTCGTTTCTTGTGAGAGTGCCCGATAGCTAGAGTGAAGTGAATGATATCTATTTATAAGAAATCCATTTAATCATTTCTTTGAGTGTCGGTTTCTTGCCATACATCAGGATACCTACACGATATATTTTTCCCGAAATCCAGATGAGTGCAAGTGCTGAGGCATAGAGCAGACAAAGTGAAAGAATGATTTGCCAAGTCGGTGCATCCAGCGGAACACGTACCATCATGACGATAGGGGAGGTAAACGGTATGAGAGAACACCAGAAAGCCAGCGGGCCGTCCGGGTTATCGCCACTGTAGATACCGGCGTAAAGGGAGAATATCATCAGTATCATAATGGGAGTCATAAACTGTTGTGAATCTTCCATGGCATTGATAGAGGCTCCGATGGCAGCAAAGATGGAGGCATAAATCAGGAATCCACCGATGAAGTTCAGGGTAAAGAGGATTCCGAGCTTCAGCAGATTCAGATTTTGTAAGGCGCTAATCATGCCTTCGGCACCTTTTAGAATGGCTGCATCTCCACCGAAAGTATTGTCGGCAATACCCAAAAGGATAACAAGCAGAACACCCCATATCAGCAGTTGGGTAATACCAACCAGACCAATGCCGATAATCTTGCCAAGCATCAGTTGAAGCGGCTTGACCGATGATACCATCAGCTCGACAATGCGGCTTGTCTTTTCTTCCATGACACTCTGCATCACCATGCCTCCATAAGACATAACGAACATATAGATAAGGAAGGTTAGTACCATACCGACGGCTATTGCAATGCCGGCGTTTGATTCGTTGGCGCTACCGTCTTCACTCCATTTGATGGTGCGTGCACTGTATCTCTTATCAAAGTCCTGCATGATATTTTGTAACTCGGGAATGTTATAACTGGTCAGCTTATCGTGTCTGATTTGTTCATTCAGCGTATTGTTTACCAATGACAGCAAGCCTTTAGTCACTTCTTTGCGCGAATAGATGGCGGCGGCTGTGGGATTCTGAATCAAGTCTTCTGTAATTTCCACTACAGCGTCTATGTGGGTAGTGTCACTCCGGTATTCGGGCAACATTTCTTCTCCGCTGATGAAATGATAAGATTCATCGTCTTTGAATTGTCCGATGTACTTCTGTGTGTGGTCAATGATTACTACTTGTTTTACTTCATCACTTTTCACTGTCGATAGCAGTGCGGGAACAAAAATGAGAGCTGCAAAGATGAACGGCATCAGGATGGTAAGAAGAATAAATGATTTCTTGCTTACGCGGTTCAGAAATTCACGTTGTATAATGATTAATATCTTGTTCATGACTTTTGGCGTTTAGTGTTTATCCAGACCTTCTACCGTGCGGATGAATATTTCGTTCATGGATGGCAGGCATTCGGTAAAGGAGATTATTTCGGTTTGTTGGGCTATTTGGGTCAGTAATGCCGAGTTGGACATATCCTGTTGTTTTTGTAGGGTATATCGGATTTCTTCTTCGGTGGGCTGACTGTCTACAATCTTGAACAGGCGAGATTCTTTCAAGGGTTGTCCTTTCGGAGTGCTCAGGGCATAGGTATTGGCCTTGAAGCGCGAACGCACCTCCTTTACATTACCTTGCAACACCACTTCCGAATGATTGATGAGCGCGATATTGTCACATATTTCTTCTACCGAAGCCATGTTGTGTGTGGAAAAGATGATGGTGTGTCCCTCTTTTTTCAGTTCCAGTATTTCACGCTTCAGCAGTTCGGCGTTCACAGGGTCGAAGCCGGAGAACGGTTCGTCAAATATCAGTAATTGGGGTTTATGCAATACGGTGATGATAAATTGCACCTTTTGCTGCATCCCTTTGGACAGTTCTTCCAACTTCTTGTTCCACCACGGAGTAATTTCAAACTTCTCGAACCATATTTTCAGTCGTGAGCTGGCTTCTGCTTTGCTGAGGCCTTTCAGTTGCGCCAGGTAGATAGCCTGTTCGCCCACTTTCATTTTCTTGTATAAACCGCGTTCTTCGGGCAGATAACCGATATGATAGATGTCTTCGGCCTGTGACAGATGTCCGTTGAAGCGTACTTCTCCCGAATCGGGGGCCGTGATGCGGTTGATGATGCGGATGAGTGTAGTTTTGCCGGCACCGTTCGGCCCCAGCAATCCAAAGATTTGTCCTTCGGGGACCTGAATGCTGACACCATTCAGCGCAGTGTGGTTGGCAAAGCGTTTGACCACTTGATGCGTTTCTAAGAAAAAATTATTCATAGCTTTTTATGTTTGTTGTTTTGTTGAATCAAAATGTCAACGTTATATTTGTTTCGGCTAACTCGGGGACAAAGTTATGGATTTTTTCTTATAGCTGTGAGTGAAAAGGGAAAATAATTAGGTTGAATCGGATTTATGTCAAGAAGAAATAGCTGTCTTTACTTTTGCAGAATCCTAAAGGTAATCAGTATAGAGCAGAGTATTTATTCCATCGGTATACAGAATTTCGAGAGCCTTCGCCAAGACGGTTATCATTTCAACTTCAAGACTCCCGGCATCTACAATCGGGGTGAATGGGCGGCGAGGCATGCGAAGGGGAAACCATTCATCTCGAAATGCCGATGAATAGGACAAAAACGGATGGGGGAAGGGGGAAATTCCTGTTTTGAAGAGAGGGGCACGGCTTCAAAGTGTACGTTGTTGGAGCTGTTGATGTAAGATAAAATAGGTTAACTTTTTTTTGTTGCGAAGAACAGCGTGACGGTTTATTTTTTAGCTTTGTTCATATATTAACTTTAAATATAATGATGTATGAAAAAGATTGTAGTTTTATTTGCTTTATTTCTAATTCTTGGTGCAAATATTTATTGGGATTGTATTGATTCAACAGGAAACTTGTCAGAACTTCAACTAGCAAATATTGAAGCTTTAGCAAGTGGCGAAAGTGGAGCTTCCAATACGGGACCTAGAGAAGAAAAAAAATGTTATGGCGGCGGACATAAAATGGTGTGTCGTTCCATTAATTCCGAATCATGTACTGACTCTGATTGTTATTAACTTCTTTTTTTACGCCTTTGTATTAATACTGAGCAGAATTTGGACAAGACAATTAAAGCCTTGTCTAAATTATTCATTAATGATTGTGCTTGTTAAAAATGAAAAATAGAATTATACAGATATTTCTACTAGGATTATTATCAGCTTGTTCTGGGAATAAAGATTCTGTTGAAACAGTTCCTTTAAATTGTGATGTATATAAAATAACAATACCTCTTGATGAAGCTTATTATGATTCCGTCACTAGTCACATTGCAGACACTTCATTCGTTGTTCTGAACGAAGGAAACAACATCATGTTCTCTTGTGCCGACAAAATAATAGAATACAATAACAAATATTATATTCTAGACCAAAGCGCATTACGAACTGTTGTATCCTTTAAAAAGGATGGTACATCTGATATTAAATATGGTCGTGTAGGACAGGGCCCGGGAGAATATGTTTTTCCTTGGGATATGCATGTAGACGAAACCGGAGTGTACGTATTAGATACAAATTCCAAAAAAATCATTCATTACACTGAATCCGGGACTTTCTTAAGTGAACAGAAAATTCCTTTTTTTGCAGATGCCTTCAAACGACTGAAGAATGGCAATTTTATATTTAACACGACACCTAACGGAACACAAATGCCAGCTCTGATTTATACGGATTCGTTAATGAATCCTATTGCGCGCTCAATGCCTTATCAAGAAGGTTATATAGGAGGATGTACGACAAACGAAATTTTCAGGAATAACAATTCAGGATTATGTTATTATCGTTCGCCTTCAGATTCTTTGGCAATATTGGATGAAGATGGGAAGGTACACACCTTCATTGTTTTTGATTTTTTAGATAAAGCTATCTCTCAAAAGGCAAAAACAGATTATTTAGCCTTTCGTCGAAGTAAGCCTTCTGCCGATTACTTAAGGTTGGTAAACAGTCCTATCGTCGTTTCTGATAGTACTTGGATAGGACTTATTGAAGATGGGAATAGTCAATATACTATTATATTCAATCCTTTCAATAATAAATGTGGATGTAGAAAGTTTACAAAATCATCTTCTGTATATGATATTATAGAACCTATGTCCTCAGATGGTAAAGGAACTATTGTAAGTCTTATCAGCCAAGAACTGGAAAATATGTGCAGAGATTATGAATCACTACCTGACACTATAAGAAATGCGCTGAATGATGGAAATCGGATTTTGTTGGTTAACAAATTTCATTTTTAACGTACTCCAATATTAGTCCCATAGTAGTATCTTGTCAAAAAAAGAGAGTGTGTCAGATTGAAGACACACCCTCTTTTTATTTATTGGGAAGGATTATTTATAATCCTGCCAGCTCTTGATTTGAATATCCTTTTCGCTCATTTCGCAGAATGCTTCGATGAAGGCACTTGCCAGACGAGCATTGGTAATCAAAGGAATATTGTGGTCGATGGCTCCGCGACGAATCTTGTAACCGTTAGTCAACTCACGTTTAGAATGGTTCTTCGGAATGTTGACAATCAGGTCGAACTTGTGTTCGGCAATCATTTTCATCACGTTATTCTCTGCATCAGGGCGTTCATCCGGCCAGTACACAGGAGTGGTGTTTACTCCGTGTGCATTCAGGAAAGTAGCAGTTCCGGCGGTTGCATAGATTTCGTATCCTTTGTCTGCCAACATGCGGCTGGCTTCCAACAAATCTACCTTAGATTTGGTAGCACCTGACGAGAACATGACAGATTTCTGAGGAATCTTAAATCCTACAGCAATCAGTGAGTTCAGCAAGGCTTCATGGAAGTCATCGCCGATACAACCTACTTCACCGGTTGAAGACATGTCTACACCCAATACAGGGTCAGCCTTGTGCAAGCGTGAGAATGAGAACTGAGAAGCTTTTACACCAATCCAGTCAATGTCGAATGCCGACTTGTCCGGTTTGCTGTATGGAGCACCCAACATGATGCGGGTGGCTGTTTCAATAAAGTTACGTTTCAATACCTTAGAAACAAACGGGAATGAACGTGAGGCACGCAGGTTGCACTCAATCACTTTCACTTCGTTGTTCTTGGCCAGGAACTGCATATTGAACGGACCGGAAATATTCAGTTCTTTAGCGATGCGGCGACCGATTTTCTTGATGCGGCGGGCTGTCTCGAAATAAATCTTCTGTGCCGGGAATACCAATGTAGCGTCACCGGAGTGTACACCAGCATATTCAATGTGTTCGGAGATGGCATATTCCACCACTTCACCGTTCTGGGCTACAGCATCAAACTCTATTTCTTTGGTTTCCTGCATAAACTGTGATACCACTACCGGATATTCCTTAGAAACTTCCTTCGCCATCTGCAAGAACTCTTTCAATTCGTCTTCGTTGTAGCATACGTTCATGGCAGCACCCGAGAGTACGTATGAAGGACGAACCAATACCGGATAGCCTACTTTGTTAACAAAATCTTCCATCTCTTCCAGGCTGGTCAATTCTTTCCAAGCCGGTTGGTCAATGTCCAGTTGGTCGAGCATGGCCGAGAATTTATGACGGTTTTCAGCACGGTCGATAGACAGTGGTGAAGTTCCCAATACAGGTACGGACTGACGATGCAGTTTCATTGCCAGATTGTTGGGTATCTGTCCGCCTACCGATACGATAACGCCGCCCGGTTGTTCCAAGTCGATTACGTCAAGTACACGTTCGAATGAAAGTTCATCGAAGTACAGACGGTCACACATATCGTAGTCGGTAGAAACTGTTTCGGGGTTATAGTTAATCATGATGGATTTGTAACCCAGCTTGCGTGCAGTCTGGACGGCGTTCACAGAGCACCAGTCAAATTCTACGGAAGAACCGATGCGGTAAGCACCCGAACCCAATACGACTACTGATTTTTCGTTCTTATAATAATTGACATCATAACCTGTAGTAGCGTATGTCATATACAGGTAATTAGTCAGTTCGGGATGTTCTGACGCCACTGTATTGATACGTTTCACAGCCGGAAGAATATTCAAAGCCTTACGACGGGCACGTACAGCCAGGTTTTCTTTTTCCATATTGCCGTTTGCTTTCAACACGAAGCGTGCAATCTGGAAGTCGGAGAAGCCTAACACTTTAGCTTGGCGAAGTACATCTTCAGGCAAATCCTCTATCTTGTTATAAGTAGAAAGTTTAGCCTTATAGTCAACGATGTTTTTCAGCTTGCCCAGGAACCACGGGTCAATCTTGGTCAGCTCATGGATACGTTCAATGCTGTATCCTTCTTCCAATGCAGAAGCGATGGAGAAGATACGGAGGTCTGTCGGGTTAGCCAGTTCCTCATCCAGGTTTTCGAATTTGGTATGGTCGTTACCCACGAAACCGTGCATACCCTGACCAATCATGCGAAGACCTTTCTGAATGATTTCCTCGAAAGAACGTCCGATAGACATGATTTCACCTACCGACTTCATGCTGGAACCGATTTGGCGTGATACACCGGCAAACTTGGTCAAGTCCCAACGGGGAATCTTACAAATCAAATAATCCAATTGAGGAGCTTCGTATGCTGAGTTGGGAGTACCCATCTCGCCAATCTGGTCCAGTGTGTAACCCAAAGCGATTTTAGCGGCAACGAATGCCAAGGGGAAACCGGTAGCCTTGGAAGCCAGTGCGGAAGAACGGCTCAGACGCGCGTTTACTTCAATGACACGGTAGTCGTTGGTATCTGCATTGAAAGCGTACTGGATGTTACATTCACCCACAATACCCAAGTGACGGATACATTTTGTAGACAGTTCTTGCAGCATGGCCACTTGTTCTTCTGTCAGCGAGCAAGTGGGGGCCACCACGATAGACTCACCGGTGTGGATACCCAGCGGGTCGAAGTTTTCCATGCTTGCTACGGTGAAGCAATGGTCGTTGGCATCGCGGATTACTTCGAATTCAATTTCTTTCCAACCTTTCAATGATTCTTCAACCAGGATCTGTTTAGAGAACGCGAATGAGCTTTCCGCCAATTTGATGAAAGCTTCTTCGTCCGGACAGATACCGCTACCCAAACCACCTAATGCGTAGGCAGAGCGTACCATAACCGGATAACCGATTTCGCGGGCAGCCTTCAGAGCTTCTTCCATGCTTTCCACAGCGTGGCTCTTCGGGGTCTTCATCGGAATTTCATCCAGTTTCTTTACGAATAAATCACGGTCTTCAGTGTACATGATGGCTTCTACAGAGGTACCCAGTACTTCTACACCATATTTCTTTAATGTACCGTTCAGATAAAGTTCAGTGCCGCAGTTCAGTGCAGTCTGACCACCGAAAGCCAATAAAATACCGTCCGGTTGTTCTTTCTTGATAATTTCTTCAACAAAGAAGGGAGTGACAGGAAGGAAATACACCTTGTCAGCTATACCTTCCGAAGTTTGAATAGTTGCGATGTTCGGATTTACCAACACCGAGTGAATACCTTCTTCGCGCAATGCTTTCAGCGCTTGTGAACCTGAGTAATCAAACTCTCCTGCCTGGCCGATTTTAAGGGCACCCGAACCCAATACCAGGACTTTCTTTAAATCCTTTTTCATTGAAAGTTTCTTTTTATAATAGTTGTTTTAATGTCGCTAAAATATAAAAAAAATGCGTCCATCCTCGTGAGAGGACTAACGCATTTGCTTTATGTCTATATTATCTTTGTTCCTGTAGGATACATAGCATCTTTAAATTTTGTGCAAAGTAACTACTTATTTCTAAGATAACAAAATAAATCAGGCTCTTTGTCAATGCCGATTGAGATAAAAATGAGAAATCTATGCCCGGAAGCTCACTTTCTGTATATTTATTCGATATTATCAGAATCGGCGTAATGCAAGAGAAAGGAATAGCCGGTGTTATTCATATCTATTAAGGTAATGTCTTTCAGCCTGCCGTCTTGCAAGAAACTATAGTCGTATGTATAGTAAGTGTCTTCTATGATATTCTCACTCCGTTTGCCCAGGATGCCTGCCAGTTGTCCGAATGTGTTTACTACGTTTACATAATTCTGGCGTTCGTCAATGCATTGCACCAGCGTGTTCAAATCAAGGCTGTAGTCATTGGCAATGGTGGATACTTTGTATTCACTGTTGTAAGTTCCCCTTGGCGTGGAAGTAATGGAGGACAGGTTTTTCTTGTTCCATTGGTATTCAAGCACTATTCCGTTATTGTTACTGCTTTTCAGGTATCCTTCATTATTATACGAATAGGTGATAGGACTGTCCTGATTGGAAAACTTGCACACATAGCTGCGTCCGTTCTCTAGAGTCGTGGTCATTTCCACCAACGGAGAGTTTTCCGAAGAGTAATTATAGCTTATTTGTGAATTGTCTCCATAGGAATAGTTTATGGTAGCCAGTGGAGCATTGCTGCGCACACCCGTCAGGCGTTTGTCTTTATCATAAGTAAAGTCAATATCACCTTCATAGCTGATGACATCGGTGATTTTATACACTTTAATTCCGGTAATGACTTTTGATGGGGCAGAAGACTTTTTATCATCGTCATCGGAACATGCAGCGAAAAATATGCTTGCAACAGAAATAAATAGAGCTAGTTTAATAGTTGGTCTTAGTTTATTCATAACAATTATTATATGTGAAATACAGATTCAAAGTTAAGTTATTGTGCTAGAATATTCCTATCTTTGCGTAATTTTTAATATAAGATAATATTTAAGAGATATGGGAAAAGAAAAAATCATATTGACAGGTGACCGTCCTACCGGAAGGTTGCATATCGGTCATTACGTAGGTTCATTGAAACGCCGGGTAGAGCTCCAGAACTCCGGATTGTATGATAAAACTTTTATTTTTATAGCAGATGCACAGGCTCTGACAGATAATATCGACAATCCTGAAAAGGTTCGTCAGAATGTTATTGAAGTGGCACTTGACTATATGGCTGTCGGCTTAGACCCTGCCAAGTCTACTATATTCATTCAGTCCCAGATTCCCGAACTTTGTGAGCTGACTTTCTATTACATGGATTTGGTTACCGTATCTCGTTTGCAGCGTAACCCTACGGTGAAGACAGAAATACAGATGCGTAATTTCGAGACAAGTATCCCTGTAGGCTTTTTTACCTATCCTATTAGTCAGGCAGCCGATATCACGGCATTCAGGGCTACAACCGTGCCGGTGGGAGAAGATCAGGAACCGATGATTGAGCAGACGCGTGAAATCGTCCGCCGGTTCAATCATATCTATGGTGATACGCTGGTAGAACCGGAAATCCTGTTGCCCGACAATGCTGCTTGTCTGCGGTTGCCGGGCACGGACGGAAAGGCAAAAATGAGTAAATCGTTGGGTAACTGTATCTATCTCTCCGATACAGCCGATGAGGTGGAAAAGAAAGTGAAGGGTATGTATACTGACCCGACCCATATCAAAGTATCCGATCCGGGTAAACTTGAAGGCAATACTGTCTTTACTTATTTGGATGCTTTCTGTAAACCTGAGCATTTTGAACGTTATTTGTCTGATTATCCTAACCTGGATGAATTGAAAGCACATTATACGCGTGGCGGTTTGGGAGATATGAAGGTAAAGAAATTCCTGGCAGCTATCATGCAAGAGGAACTGACTCCCATTCGTGAGCGCCGCAAGGAATTTGAAAAAGATATTCCGGCTATTTATGAGATGTTGCGTAAAGGATGTGAGACAGCTCGTGCAACAGCGGCAGAAACATTGGATGATGTACGCAAGGCCATGAAGATAAATTATTTCGATGATGCGGAGCTGATTGCTGAACAAGCAAAGCGTTTCGGACAAGAATAAAAACGCATCTTTGCACTGTATATGGAGCAAAGGGGTTGTGTCAAAACGTGGATAATGCTGTCGTTTCGTTCGTAGGGGCGAGGTTCGCTCGCCCGAAAACAGTTTACTTTGTGTCTTCGGGCAGGCAAACCCTGCCCCTACAACTGACGATTGGATAGGTTGGTTTTGTTTTGCCTCCCCTCTGTATATTTTTATGCCTTGTTAATCAGCGTGTTAGTAGCCACGATGAAAAATAAATGAAAAAATAATAGGAGAAAAGTTTGCAGTTATCAAAAAAAACCATACCTTTGCAACGCTTTTGAAAACAAGAGGCAACGGGCGTTTAGCTCAGCTGGTTCAGAGCATCTGCCTTACAAGCAGAGGGTCGGC
>NZ_CAOOSE010000036.1:0-32310 GCF_948499155.1 uncultured Phocaeicola sp.
AGGGCTCGTTCGGGACTTGCACCCTATAGTTACTACACATGCAGGGCAAACATGGCTTGGAAAGGAACGCCGTTTAGGGGTTATCTTTCCTCGTTATAAACTTATCTTATTCCTTTCAATTCTTCTTTCATTCTTCCTTTTAGATGAAAATAAGCCAGCACGCCAAGGGCGTTGAATAATGCGGTTTCATCTTGATTGCGCCCTAATGCATTATAGAATTTTGCAACATTCCGATAAGCCAAAATTAGAAAGATTAAATAAACAACAGCCAAAATCCCTCCACTAAATACAAGCGTACAAATGCCTATCAATGAATTTCTATTGTATGCTTTATACTGTTTTTCAGCTTCATCATAATCATAGTTTGTTAAATAACCAAATTGTTGCAAATCATCTCTGCTCCATCCTCGCTCTCCCAATAAGTTGATAGCATAATCACGAAGTTCATCATCATAACCATAACGCTTATAATTTTTCACTACGTCTATCAACTTGTCATTATCGAATTTATTTAGAATTTCAAAATCTTCCATACAACTTTATTTATGTTTATAATGGATTAGCGGGGAACGCTGTAAGCGTTATCCTGCGTTATTAACGTCATTTAATTATTCTCGTTCCAGTGTACCATATCATAAGGATAATACTGCACTTCTTTCAAGCTGCTATCATCCAATCCTAATATTTTCACTAACGCACCACTTTCAAAACTCCAATAGCCGAATGGTTTGAAAAGAGTTACCATTCGATTTTTGTCCACGGGCTTTTCTCGCTCTTCAGCAAATCCTCTGCCATATACATCATGCCGGAGTTGGAGGCGCTTTTGCCACCCCATAAGGCACGCCCGATGATGTAGCTCATCGCAAGGTCGTGCCAAGAAGAAAAGCGGTCGCGCACCATTTCGTAGGCACGGTCTATGTAATCCCACGCTTCGGCTTCAGAGATATATTTCATGTCATAGCAGGCTCGTGCCATGAAGTTAAGGCGTCCGGCATCCCAGCCTGTTACACCGTAGCGCAGCAGGTCTTCCCTACAGGTGATGCAACCGCATTCCAGCAGTTCATCGTAGCATTCTTCGAGATTGTGCAGTTGCTCCACGACTTTGTCGTAATCCTCCTGATTGGTCATATGTTGTTGAAAAATCCGGTCTTTTGCCTCTTCATTGTCCAGCAGAAAAGTTTGATAAACATAAGGGAAGTAGTAGGCGAATCCTTTCTCACCAAGGTATTCCAATGTCTGCTTGGCATCTTGGGTGTTGCTGATGCCCCACCAATCGGCAAGGATGGTAGGGAGTTTGTCGTTGATGTCCAGCGTCAGTGAGTTGAGGTATGCCCCCTGCTGCAAGGCGTAGAGGGAACCTACAGAAAGTTTCTTGTACTCCGTTTCCGTCAGGTGCGAACGGGGATTGAGGCGTATGCCTTGAAAAAGACGAACGAACTTGCGTACGGCAGGCCATACGCGACGATAAAGATAGTAAACGATAATGATTGGGACGACTACCCAAAGCATCCAATTGAAATCTGTCATAAATATTTTGTTATTAATGGTTTATTATTGATTACTCATCATCTCGAAAAGCAGATGCTGGTGTACCCTCCCATCGCCTTTCTGGATATATTCAATGGATTCGCTTCCTCCAAAAGCTAAAGCCGGAGTAAAAAAGAAGATTTCATTTTCTTTCATGACTCCGCATTTCTCTATCGCCTGCTCAAACAGAGGCTTTTCCAGCAGAGATTCTATGATTTCGTCCTCTGTAATGAAATATACGAACTCTTCAAAACTAAAGGCGCAGGTATTCGTACAGCGATAGTGAATATTTAGGAGGCAGACATCATTTTCAGTGTCCGTCAATTTTCGATAATAGAGAATATTACCAAAACCGGTAATCATGATAGGGATTCTTGCAGGGTTCTCTCCGCCAAGCCATAAATACAGGTTAGGCATATAATCGTTAGGATCGATTACTTTCAACAAACCGTTGCCATAGTTTCCAAAGCCGTATGCTTTCCAAAAATCCAGCCATTCTGCGGGTAGCTAGTCTTTAAACTGGTTTAGAATCTCTTTTGTTGGTTTTCTTAGCTCTCCTGCCGGAGAAAATTTTTGTAAAAAATCATTAAATTGTTCCATAATATATTCTTTTAAGTGTTGTTAGTAATGGGTTGGCGTGGAACGCTGTTTAAGCGTTATCGTGCTTCGTTATCTATATTTTCAACCGAATCAGAATGGAATTTTAGAAGCATAAGCCGCATAATATTTTCCTTATCTTCCCAATATTCCTCGTCCATTTCATTCAACTTAGAGATTTCGTTCTCTGTTAAATGCTTGGGAATATCCCATAGCTCTTGTAATTGGCTATCATTTTCTAATCTTTGGATGATGCTGTATGCCTGCATAAGAAGTTGTTTTGTATCTGTTGCGTTAATTGCTTCCAGTCCTTTGATTGCAAGCAAGTAAGCATCATATCCCCAATTACAGAAGAATTGAAGAAATCCACCATTATACATTTCAAGTTCCAGCCAATATAATGCGGCGAATATACTGTCCGTTTCCCCCATATCTTGATAATTGGAACGAATTTCTGCAAACTTACGCCCAAGAGGGGAAAAGGATTGCTCCCAATATTGTTCTAAATTTTCCATTCTTATTGCTTTTGTTATAGATAATGGTTCGGCGGGGAACGGCGTTAGTCCGTTATCCCGGCTTGTTATCAACCTTATACTATAATGAACTATTATACATGCCAATATATTTAAGTCCATTGAAACTTTTCTCCTTATTGGGAATTGTAAGAGAAACATCCGTTACGTAAAAAACAGCGTTTCCCTTTACAAGCTCCATTGCCTTACATTTTATCAGTGCACTCTTTATATCCCCCATATCAATAGGTACTTGTTGTAATAAAATTCCAATATCTTGTTCTTCACTGAATAGAGGAATAATACCGATAAAATCTTCATCAAATTCATCTGTATTTATATCTATACAGAATCGGCAAGGAGAATCTTGGAGATTGAAGTAATCTTCATATTCTTTTTCACTTCCGGAAAAAGTTCCAATCCATATATGGACTTTTTTCATTCTTTCTAATGGACTTAAATACATAACAGTTTATTTAGAGTTGTTGATAATGGGTTGCAGCTTGCCGCCGTTAGGCGGAACAGGTGCTTGTTATTGCTATATTTCATTCACTATATCATTCATCTTTTTGCTGCAAATATCAACACAATGCTTGTATGAATTAATATCAAATGCGTACTTATATTTAGCCAATTTATTCAAAATCAAATCTCCATTTTTAATCATTAAACTTGTTATTGTAAAAATGAAATAGTTTAAATCTTTTTCCTTATTCCCAGTCCATTGTGTCCTGTCAATGCAAAAACTAACCACATATTCTTTTTTAACATTGTAATATCTTGGTTGATATATTCCTGTTCCGTTATAATAGGATGAAATATCACCATCAAAAAACAATGTTACCTTAAACATGGTAATAGCTTCATTTTCAAATGAAGTAAATGTATCTTTTATAATTTTCCTCATATTGCGCACAAAGGGACTTAAGGCTTTAGATGCATTAAGTTCTCCACCATATACTATATTTAATGTAAATTCCATACTTCCTTAATTAAGTTAGCAATAATGGGGTGCAAATAGCTGACCGTTAGGGCAGTTCATTCGCTCGTTATCTGTTATATTTCACTATTTTCTAATATTTTGCCATACCAATCTTCGGTGTGTTCCTTATTCCAGTTATTGCCATGTTCCTCTGCTATAATAATCAAAACTAATAATGATAAGGGGTTGAAGCCAAATATTTCTATATCTTGTTTTTGTGCAATCCAACATTCTATTTTATTTTGGCTTTCATCCAGTTCGATTTTTACAGTATATCCTCTTTTCTTTATTTCAGATAAAGCAGGATTATAAGTATTCATTGCTTCGGCTAATTTCATATACTTTTTTATTACAGATAATGGTTTGGTGAGGAACAGCGTTTAGCTGTTGGCTCGACCTTGTTACCAACCTCAATTATAATTCAGAGAAATCAAAAAGATTGAAGAACTTATCAAACTTCTCTTCTGTTCTACATGACAAAAATATTCCGTCATCTGTTGGTGTATTGTCGGCTTTATAGAAATACCAAATCAGATTATCTTGATATGCATATATGATTAGAGTATTATATTGCACAACTTTATTCCATTCCTTTTGTACATATTCCAATATAGCAGGATAGGCTTCTTCGTTTTCAGCTATTCCGCCAAACTCAAAGCCTCCTTGTGCGCAATTATAATACATCGTTAATAGAATAAAATCCATTAATCCAATCGGTTCTGTTATCCAACCTTCATCATCACTATACTTAACCCAGATTGTGGTATCATGTATTGTAGTAGCCCATAAACACACTTCTTGATTTTCTGCAAGAAAGATAATCTTTTCACCATCTGATTGTAATTCGTCTAATGGCAAGAACCGTTGGAACGAAGAAGCCAATACCTCTACTTTTCCAACAGATAAATAAAAATGCCTTAGAGCTTCCGGCATTGTTAGTCCAAGCATATTTTCAGCCTGTTTGATTTCATCCGTTGTGTAACCGTCATTTGCAGTTAATTTTCTGCCTAATAACTGTTCTGCTGTTTGAATAATGTTCTTCATATTTTAATTGTTGGTAATGTATTCAATAACCACACCTTATGGTGTGGTTCCTAATCTCTAATATCCACACCTCACGAATCATCCAGTGTATCAAGTGGATTGGGTATGCTTGATTTATGGGCACTCGTTACATGAAGATATATACTTGTTGTCTTAATGTCATTGTGCCCCAGCAACTCCTGTATGGTTCTTAGATCAGTACCTTGTTCCTGTAAATGGGTAGCGAAAGAGTGACGGAGCATGTGTACATGTACCCGATGTTTGATACCTGCATGTTCGGCAGCTTCTTTCAGTATTTTCACCAATGCACTTGCCGAATATTGCTCACCGGAAGTATCACCCTCAAACAGCCATTTCTTCGGACGGTACTCTTTGTAATATGTTCGTAGCTCATTCAATACTTTTTCTGATAACAATGAATAACGGCACTTTTTCCCTTTACCCATTATGCGTACTAACATCCGTTCGCTAATGATGTCTTTCGGGGTAAGGTTCAGCAGTTCGCTTCTTCTTAGTCCGGCAGAATATATCAGCGAAATCATGCAATGATGTTTCAAGTTAGGCAAACAGGAGAGGATACGGCTTATCTCATTACGGCTAAGCACTTCGGGCAGTGTTTTGTACTCTTTGGCACGTGTAATTCCGCCGTAATATTGCCGCTTGCCACCTTTTACTTTCTTGTAGTAGAACTTGATAGCGTTAATGCGCATATTCTGTTGTGACACGGAGATTTTTTTCTCATTTACCAAATAAAGTATATAGTGATTGATGTCCGCCACTTTCAGACGGTCGATGTTACGCCCTTTGTGATACTCCATGAAATCACTGAAATAAATCCTGTAAGTCTTGATTGTCGAGGGACTGTAACGCTTCTGTTCCAGTAATTCTAAATAGCCTTTCGGCAGCACGTATTCACGTTGGGGTTTAGGATGACGAACATATACCCAGCTGTAATCAATATAAGCGTGGGGAGAGTAACGAGTGTAGAACTCCGAAAGCCGGAAAGCGGATGCTTGTATGTATGCACTTCCGTTCCCGATTGTTTTAATTCCTTTGTCCTGCGAAAGTAGCAAGGCAATAGTCTGATTATCGGCATATTCTATCCGTATATAATCCTGACCGTCTGTATTTTGTTTTGTCGGTATGATACTTCCGCGTTGTTTGCTTGCATCCATGTAGGGCTTGTTTTATAACATTACAACTCTCATTAATTAAATGATATTGCCAAAGTTATAAAACAATTCCGAATAAAGTGAACGAACGTTTTCTTTTTATCTTTTTTTTGCACAGACAATCAGGGCAGCAGGGGAGCAGCGTTCAATGGAGACTGTTTAGCGTTTCAACAAGGAGTAAACGGCATGTAAATGTTTGGAGAGTTTTTCGGTGTTCAGTCCACCCAGAAAAGACATTTCAAAGGAAAGCCCCATGTAAACCTGCCGGAACATGACTACCGCTTCCTCTACATCCACATCCTCTCTTAGTTCTCCGGTAGCTATGGCACGTTGTATAGCGGCACGCCAGTAAGCATAGTCAACCTCTACAAGATTACGGAGTTTTTCTTTTGCATCAGGATCGTATTGGAGCAGTTGAAACAGAAAATGGAAATATTGGGCATGGTATGTGAACTTTCCTTGCGCCACCTTGTCCCGGTCTGCACCTATCAGGTCGCCCAGCATATCCATTGTCCGTTGTACGCCACGCACATATTCGTCTATAAATTCGGCAAACGTACTGTTCGTTTCAGTGAATTTGTTTCGTGGATTTTGCGTGCTGAACCAAAACCTGTCCACCACAGCAATGAACAATTCCTGTTTGTTCTTGTAGTATTTGAATATTCCGGCTTTCGACATTCCGAGCATCTTGCCAAGTTCCGCAAAACTGGCTTTCTCATAGTTCACGGACATAAACAGCTTGAACGCAGCTATCAGTAATTCATCACGGGTAATTTTCATATTACGGCAGTCTTTTACATTTAGGCTACGAAGATACATTTTTTCGTTCACATTCCCAAAGCGAAGAAAACAAACTCTTCCTCTTCAAGCCCGCCCAAGCGCCCATCCCCAACCATTTCCAACATGCACCCCTCATTTTCATTCCATCCGTTCCCCCTCAAAAATCCCCCTAATAAAAAATTTCCTTATTTCTTTCCTGTTTTCAGTCCAATTTTGTACATTTATACCAAGTTATCAGAGCAGAGCGAAGAAACGCAAAGCCCCCCGCACCGTTACTAATTCGTTACCTGCTACCTAACTTTCTACTCTTTACGTCTTGACAATTAGTTAATTAAACATTTTCTGCAGTTTTTAGATGAAAAATCAGGGACGTATGGTGACTTATTGTTGCTTTTGTAATTCCAGTACTTTATTACGATATTGAGAAGGAGTCATTCCTACCGCTGACTGGAAAAGGTTGTAGAAAGTGGAAATGGAGTTGAACCCTAAATCGGCAGAGATTGCTTTTAACGGAGTGTCGTTTTGGGGATTGGACAATAGGCGGATGGCTTCTTCGATACGGAAACTGTTTACATAGTGAGTAAAGGACTGTTTGGACTGCTCATTGATAATACGGGAAAGATAAGTGCGGTTTGTGCCTAATAAATCAGCTATTTTATCTTTTGTGATACTGTTGTCTTTGTAAATTTTATCTTCACGCATAATTCGTTCTAAAGCCCTGAAAAGTTCCAAACTTTTCTCATTGGTAAGTGACGAACCTGCATATTTTTCGGGAGCATTACCCGGCTTTCCGTTTTGCTCCAGCTCTTTGATGCGGCGGTTCAGTTCTGTTTCTCTTTTGATGGCTTCCTGATTCTGCTTGACGATACTTACATAAAGTTTGTTTTTGCGTCGGTAGAGATAATACAGCAAGCCCAATACAATAAAGATAATGATAAGGATAAACGTCTGCTGTTGGATGCGTTGCTCTTTCTGTATTACATCTAACTTGCTTTGTTTTATCATGTTCTCTTGGCGTTCGGTGTCATATTTGAATCTCATTTCGCTCAAATCTCTTTCCTTATCCTTATTAAAAAGACTGTCATTCTCCAAGCGGAATACCTTATAGTATTTTAGTGCATTATGATACTGATGAAGTTGTTCGTAACAGGTCGAGAGAGTTTCGTAAAGTGCATTACGGTGAATTGCATTTGCTCGTGCATACGAAATTGCCAATCCTTGTTTTAGTAGCAGGATAGCTTCTTCATATTTCTTTTCCTTCATCAAAACACGGGCATATCCCAAATGGGCATAGACAATGGAAGAAGTTTGTGCAGCCTGTTTATCTTTCATTGCTTTTTTATAGTATTCGATGGCTTGGGCATATTCTCCCGAATCACACAGGATATTTCCGAAAAGATTATAAGTGTGTGCCTGGTCGTAAAAATCATTTTCCAGCATTAACGCTTCTGCCTCATGGATGTATTTTATGGCTTCTTCATTTTGATGCATCAAGAAATAGAGATAAGCGGCATTGATTGCTCCGGTATAAATAATATAAGGGTCATTGAGCCTATGCCCGAGTTCATACGATTCTAACGCATATTTGATGCCGGCTTTATCTTTTTTCAGATAATAGATATTAGCTAAATTAGCCAATAGGAGGGCGTATTGCTTTTGATACTTATTTTGTTGTGCTAACGTGATGCCCTTATATAGCCATTGGATGGCACGATAATAATCCGTATCGATATTGGCAGCATACAGTCCCAAATTGCCATACACTGAGCATAGAAGAGAATCATTGTGAAGTTTGGTTGCCAGTTCCAAAGCCATATTCAAATTCTTTTTGGCTACCTTTTCCCTTCCACTCATCATTTGTGCTTGTCCTTGAAAAAGATAGGAATATAGATGGAGCGATGGATTTTTACTCTTATCCGCTATGTTTTTCATATATTCGGCGTAAGTAATTGTTTTGGAGAACTCTCCTTTATTGAGGTAATATTGGCATAAAAATTTGAGTGCATTACTGTTCTCCGGTTCTTTTTTGATAATTTCCAGTTGTTTTTCGACAATAAGAGGCTTCTTCTGCGCTTTTGCGCAAAAGGGTATCCAGAGGAAAAGCACTAAAAGGAAAAATTTTATCTTCATGCGTTTTTTCTATTGTAGATGCAAATGTACATGATAATTTTTAGATTTTCATTCCACATTGTCTCTTTCTTATGATAATTTGTGAGGAGGGAGAGGAGGCAAAAGATGGTATGTAAATGGTGTGAAGAGAAAAAATATGGAGATTTTTAATTTTTTTCTCCTAAAAGTATTGCAGTTCTAAAATAAAACTGTACCTTTGCACCGCTTTCAGAAAGAAAGTACTTCTCAAAGGAGTTTTGGAGAGGTGGCAGAGTGGTCGATTGCGGCGGTCTTGAAAACCGTTGTACTGCGAGGTACCCGGGGTTCGAATCCCTGTCTCTCCGCAGTAAAGGGTGTAAATCAAGTAGTTACGAGATTTACACCCTTTTTTACACCCAAAAATGTAAAGTTGGGTGTTTATTGAGAGTCAAAAGAAAAATAGGATACTATATTTGACAATAATATCCTATTTTTAATTTAATAAGATTATCGTGGCTTTAATATTATTCTCCACGTATAAACATATTCTGATAGTTAATCACAAGCCGTTTGAATGACAATACGAAGTCCGCTCCCAATGAACCTGAAAACAACTGGCTGCTGGATTCTGTATTCTTAACGACTTCCGTATCATATAATGTTATAGTAGTACCTGCTGCCTTAAAACAGAACTTTGGCAATGTGACTGCTGTTGTCTGCGATATCCCACCAAAGCCTCCACGGGAAGTTGCATGTTCTGCAAGCCCCTCAATGGCATGAGGAAATATTTTTGCGAATTTGTTCCCCAAATCGGACTTTACGTTTCCGGTATCAAAAATCAGATCAAAAGGTTTCTCATTATAATTTATCCGTACCTGTGGCGTATTTGAAGACAGATACATATTCGGCTCTCCGCCTGATGCTTTGTAAGGGAAAACATACTTGCCAGCTTCATTGTCTATGATTATTTCCCGTGTGTCCCTGATAAAGTTATAACCAAGCACTCCGTCAAATGTAAATACAGAATCCAGTTCATTGTCGGGAGGGGCAACCATAAAAACAGGATTATGATATACCAGTTCTCCTATTTTCATAGAATCTGCCGTGGCGAGTTTCACAAACCCAATCTCCATACCTGATACGGGAATAGAATCTGCCACAATTTTCAAACCTGCTTCTTTCGCATATTTCTCTGAAACGAAATTGCCAAAAGAACAGCCTGTATCGAAAATGTAATTTTTCGTTATTCCGTTTACTTCCACCGGTATATAAATATGTTTGCCTCTTCCTACAGTTTCCACACTCATCAGCACTGTAACATCTCGATTGGGACGTTCAAGATAAGGCTTTGGCACATTGGCAAGGGCTTTGCCTACTTTTTCTATAAACACAAAACTATAAAGAGATTCAAATGGTACAGATTGTTTAAGTGCATTAACCAAATCTTCTCCAACTTTTCCGGCTTGTTCGTACATTCCTAAATTTAAAAGATTCATACCCTGTAAAGCAGCCATTCCTATTGAGGTTTCTGCCCCCATTTCTTCTTGATGATATAACAATAGGCTATCAAGGGCAATAGCAGCATTTTCCAGTTTGTTAAATCCAATACCCAACTGCGCTTCCGCTACGAAGTTAAGCATTTTAACGCTTACGGAGTCTTTCAGATTCGGGTATTCTTTTCTCAATTGGAATAAATCACCGCTGTTCAGGATTTCTCCCATTTTTATATCTGCCTGTGTTTGTGAATAGACAGAATTATATCCGAACAAGAAGGCAATAAGAATGAATGAAAGTCTATTTGCAATTTTCATACTAATTGTATAATGATAGATTAAACATAAAGCAAATATAATAAATAAAACATGAAAAGGAGCTATCAAAATATATTTGATTACTCCTCTTTACGTGATTTGATTAATTTAACAATTACAATTTGAAGCCTCTACTTTTTCTTGGTTCTTCTGTCGGTCTTCGTAAACTTTGCCGTAATTTATCAAACTGCTCTTTGAACCATTCTCCCATCTGTATTCTGTTTATAGTCAGTATAAGCTTACCGCCATCCATCGGATGTTTCTCAACCCTGAAAACATCGTTTTTGATATTAAACTTACGTCTGTGTTCTTCGGAATAAATTTTGCCACTACATTGTATGGCTTCTTTCTTTGTCAAGAGGCTTTCTATCATGTCTTTGGTAAATCCGATAACAGCGCATAATTTTTCCATTCTCAACATCTCTTTGAACATCGGGAACCATTTGTGGGCTTTTTCAAGCAAGGTGTTCAGCCGGGTTATTTCCCTGTCTTTAGCTTCAAGCTCTTGATTGTGTGTTCCTTGAAGATTGCGTATCTGTTTGCCGTGCTGTTCCTGCATTTGTTGCATCTTGGCTTTTAATTCATCAATGCCTTTATCACGCTTGGCAACTTCCTGACGCAATTTTTCATTGGCTTGTTCCAAATCTTTCAATTTTCCACTGCCGAAAAGAGAACCGACACTGCTTGCTATGGCAGTGGCTGCATTGGTGGCTGTTTTCTTTAGCTTGTCGGTGCGTATTTCTGATTTCACCTGTTTCAGTTCCTGTTCAGCAAGACCTATCTGTTCTTCTTTGTGCCGTTTTGCAGCATCCATGCGTTGCAGTTCGGCTTTCTGCTTCTCAATGATGAAATCGTTACGCTCCAGATGCTCCTTGCCAGTAACAGCTTTTGACTGCCCACGCTCCATTAGGAGAATGTCGGATGCCAAACTCTGCATTTCCGTCATATCCTCGTCATTGAGCTTTCGGCTTTTACCGGTATCGTGGTTCATCCAGTCGAAAACGATATGTGCATGGTAATTCGGCTTGAACCACTTTTCACCGACTTGGAAACTCTCCCTATCTCCGGATTCGGGTTGTCCACTAAGCCAGTGTCCCTCGTCCTTGTGCAGGAAGATTTGTAGCGGTGTGATACCCCAGCGTCTTTGGCACTCCTCACCAAACTTTCGTACATCTGCCAATGTGGTGTCC
This sequence comes from uncultured Phocaeicola sp., assembly GCF_948499155.1. Taxonomy (NCBI): domain Bacteria; kingdom Pseudomonadati; phylum Bacteroidota; class Bacteroidia; order Bacteroidales; family Bacteroidaceae; genus Phocaeicola; species uncultured Phocaeicola sp. The sequence goes on from NZ_CAOOSE010000036.1 coordinate 11,704, forward strand.
GGTCGGATGAGCAATACTCCCTCACGGATTGGTGAGCATCCAGCTACTTTTATAATCTTCCCATTCTTTCCCTTGCGTTCACGCTCCTTTTCTTGCATCGCTCGTCCGGTCTTTTCTTTGACCATCCGTTTGATGTTTTCATAGTGCACCTGCAGATCAGGACTGCCAAAGTTCGGGTTTATCCACTGCTCGTTATCGGCAGTAAGTTCGGGCACGATGTAGATTTGAGATTTGCCGATATTGCGCATATACTCGGCAGTTCTCCGGTTATGAGCCCCGCTTGATGTAACTCTGCAGGGCTTGATATGTATGCTTGACTTTGTTGCCATATTCTTAAATTTTGATTCGGATTGTTGATAAAATATTCTGTTGTCTGCTCATTGCCGCACAGGGTTCTTAGGGGTGTAACCCATAAGCGGAGATTGCAAAGAGAGGGTCACTCTTTGCTCGGGGTTCTCAGGGGTGAACGCCCTGAGTGGGTCATTAGGGCAAAGCCCTAATCCCCTCGGGAGAGCCCACAACTACGTAAGCGAAGCGTGTAGTTATAGTGGGCTACTAACCAATGTGCAATATTACATTATTGATTTATAGCTGTATAAACAGATTTGTATGTTGTTAAGCAACGAATAGGTAACAGAAATAATTTTTATCTGCGTATGCGTGACGTATAGAAGAATAGTGTGCTTTTCACTTACAAAAGTAGGGATAAAAAATGGAATTTGGAATAATTCCATGATGTATTTATAAACGGGTGCTTGCGTTCACAATGGACTGTTTTATAGTCTTACCCATAATCTAAATCATCAAATCGTTAGTTCTTAAATTATTTCCGTACCAAAATCGCAATTCTTTCAAGTAAAATGCGTAATTTTGTGTAACTTAAGGTAATTGGTTACATGAAACAACGGGTAAAAATAATCGGAATATCACGGCATCGCCTCTCAACTGATGGCGATGGTGTTACTACGCTTGTTGCCTTTCATGGCTGTCCTCTCAATTGTCGATATTGCCTGAACCCGCAGTCGCTGGGCGATGCTGGACATTTCCGCGAGTATTCGTCGGAGGAATTGTATGCCGAAACGAGCATTGACGAACTTTATTTCATCGCCACAAACGGAGGCGTGACTTTCGGAGGCGGCGAGCCATGTCTGCGTCCGCAGTTTATTCGTGAGTTCCGCGAACTGTGTGGTCCCTCATGGCAACTCAATCTGGAGACATCACTCAACGTGCCGTCTGCTAATGTCGAGGCTCTGCTCCCGGTGGTAAACACCCTGATTATCGACATCAAGGATATGAACCCCGCGATATACAACAGCTACACCGGACAATCAAACGACCTTGTTCTTGACAATCTCCGGCTGATAGCTGATTCGGGGAGACAAAAGGACTGCATAATCCGCTTACCGTTGATACCTGATTTCAACACAGAAACCGACCGCACGGCAAGCTGTTCCAGACTTGAGGCCCTCGGTTTCAACAACTTCGATTTATTCACCTACCAAATACGCAGACATTGACTATGGTACGAGGAAAACAGACTTGCAAAATCTTGAAAGAGATTCGCCGGCAGATTGCCGAGGCAAACGAGATTGAGTTAGTTACATCGGAATGTCGCTACAAAGGCGACTGTCTCGGTACGTGTCCCAAATGCGAAGCCGAAGTACGATATTTGGAGCAACATCTTCGTGTCCGCTCACTCGCCGGAAAAGCAGTTGCCCTTGCAGGAATCTCGGCTGGCATAATGCTTATGTCGGGATGTAACGGCAAATCATCGAATCTGTCAAACGAAACTTTGCAAGGTGAACCGGTGGCTCCCATTGAGCAAACAGAGGCAATGGATAGCATCGATGAAGAAGGTGAACAGCCGGAAGATACGATGTCTGTGTCACGGGATTTGTCTGTCATCAAAGAGGGCGAGATTGCCAGTGTTCCAATCCCAGGGGCAGTACCTGACTATCCCCCTGCAGATCCGGATGAGAAGGGTGTTTATAGCTGTGTTGAGCGAATGCCGGAATTTCCCGGAGGAAATGTTGAAATGTTGCATTTTATAAACCAACATCTGAAATATCCCGAAGAACAATTAAAAGAGGGGATTCAAGGTCGTGTGGTTGTAAAATTCTATGTAGATACATTGGGACGGGTTTGCGAGCCGGAGATTTTAAGAGGCAAGGATTCAGCTCTCGTCCGTGAGGCGTTGCGTGTAGTCCGGCTATTTCCGGATTTCACTCCAGGCACACTCAATGGCAAGAAAGTCAACACATACATGGTTCTTCCTATAACATTCAAATTACCTACAGATTGACTATGGCACGAGGAAAGCAGACCTGCAAGATTCTGAAAGAGATACGCCGACAGATAGCAGATGCCAACGGGATTGAGTTCGTGACATCGGAATGCCGCTATAAGGGCGACTGCCTCGGCACTTGCCCCAAATGTGAAGCAGAGGTGCGCTATTTGGAGCAACAGCTCCGCATCCGCTCCCTTGCCGGAAAAGCCATAGCCCTTGCCGGAATCTCGGCGACATTCCTCACCATGCTCATGCCGTCATCTATGCAGGCTCAGATACAATGTGATACACAATTCTCAACGGATAGTGTCTCAGTTCAATCGCGGATTGGAGCAGCATTAATAAAGGGTCGTGTTACTGGAATCTGGACAAAGCCGGGCGAGTCTAAAGGAGAACACGAGGTTTTGATAGGCACTGTCATCCAAAATATTAATACTAAGAAATCAATTAGCACTGACATTGATGGTAATTTTCAAATCGAGGCATGCTTGGGCGATTCGATAAAATTCTCATATATCGGATACAAACCACGTACTATATATGTGAATGACCTTGAAACTCCAATGAATGTTACGCTGGAGCAAGCAGATTATTTTATAGGTGAAATAGAAGGTGTTGTAGCCAAAGAACCGGCTAAGCCTGGGGGGATGCTTGATTTATATTTTGTCGATGAAAAGGGCAATGCGATTAATCCATCTGAAATAGATGTTTATAAAGTTTTTACTGATGAAAATGGTAGCGAAGATTATGAATCGCTATCATCCGATCATCAATATGATAATGACACTGCGATTAGAATAGAGTGGATTTATGATTGGGCACTTCAAGACAAAGACGGCAAGCCTCTTAAAGAAGCGACATTCCGCATAGAAGCCGAGGGTTACGACGACCCGGTGACAATCAAGGTCAAATATCCCCAACGCAACGCTAAGAAAACTATCAAGTTCAAAAATAAAAAGAAATAGCCGCTATGTCCGATTCTCTCCGATATAAGATAGTCCTGTGGATGATGTGGGTACAGATTGCGCTCCTGCCTATTATCGTAGTGATGATAAATGTGACAAATAGTGGCGTTATGTGGCGATGGAATTTGCTCAACTGGATGATGGTTGGAGGCTATATTCTTGGATTGCTCGCTCTCCCAGCCAGCCGAGGACTTGAAAAGCCGGGATTACTGAAATGGTGGTTGAGAATAGATTTCTGGTTCTCGCTCATTCCGGCTGTCATTGCACTGCCATTGCTCTTTTATGTCGGAAGGCATTATATAGATGCAGAGGATGGAGATTACGTTCTCTATCACACACGAGGTTTAATGATGGCCGCCCCGCACTATGGTTTAGGGAAAAAAGAGGGCCTATTTATTCGCCCCATGTCGAAATCCGTCCGGATTAATGATTATGATAATGTGAAAATTGAATGCTTTAAAGTCGACGCACAGAAAGGCTTCATGTATGGACTGGAGCGTGGGGTATCGCCTGCTACATGGGTTTTGCCGATTGATTCAGCCAAATACCATAATCATGCCAAGGAAATAACAGCACTAATAGACAGCTTATATCAATTACAGCCATTATTGATATCGCAATCTTGCGGAGCATTCGTTTTCCCTGACGATTTTGTCGAAATAAGCTACTTTGAAAAGCAAGTAACTTACGGAGGTTCTGCATCTTATGATATTGAAGATCAGGGTGATTGTATAGCTGTAAAGACTCCTGATGGCTATCTTATAGTACCACGATTGAAATTTACACAAGATTCTATCGGCGAATTATCACCTAAAGTGGTAAAAGCATTCATAAAAAGATTAGAAAATAGAAATAGCAAATAATGGATCAGATTGGTAAATTCATAGCCTCGGCGGTTGTCGTGTTCTTATTCATGTTCAGCCTTATATTCTGCTTCGACTCGCCCGACACGTTGACCAATATCTTATTGGTCAGTGCAAACGTGCTGTTTTGGGGCGGCATCCTTTGGCTTATCAACAGGAAAGGAGGCAAGCGATGAAACAAATCTGGTACAATCTCGAAGTAAGTAAAAGAAAGGAATCGCAAAAATGATGAGACAGCAGACTGATACAAATATATTCGCATGCTTCGTTTCCTACCCATCGCTGGTTGCAGATGTCTCGGAACAAATAAAAGACGAAGCAATTAAAAAAGGTGATATGTTTCGTTCCTATATTTGGGGCGAAGCGGGATTAGACCGTTATCTAAAGAATATCCAATATTCAGATTATGGACAAGATCTAAAACGGATTCTTTTCCAATTTTACGTTTTGCCCTGTGATTATGAACGAGTGCATATCAGAGATATTGAGAACTATCGCAAACGGGAAAAGGCCATTGGGATTTCAATAATCATTGAAAGTGATTTTTTTCAATATTCCGATGCCCAAAGAAAATGTATCTTAGTGTCATCTATCATTTCAAAAATCGAAGGACTAAAAGATGTCATCGAGAAGAATAGATTGGATACTAATATTGAACAACTTGTTTTAGACTTAAAGCAAGAATTAAGTAGTTATGTATAATTAACGAAAATGAGATGAAATAATGGAAACTTTAATGGAATTGATTGCTGAAATATTTATCCGTTCATGGTTCGGTTCGGCGATTCTTCATATCGGAGCCGGGCTTCGGTATGGTGGTTGTGGTTGTTCCGTCGCGGACAAAAAGTGACATACAGGCAAATCCGCTATGGGTCGGAAGATTTCAATAACATAGACCATGCCGACAACAACCTCGCCAACGGCTTTCTTGGATTCCTCGTTTTCGCAGTGATTCTGATTCTAATAGCCAAATAGTATAAATATGAAGAATGTTATATCAATGAAATATTATAAGCTGTCACATGACCTGAGGATAGGCAAGAAATACCCACAAGTAGATTGTCTTTGTCCTTTCACGGCATCTCAAATAAGTCCGTGGAATAAACTATTATGTAATCCCGATTTGAAATTCAAATTAAAAAAGGGGGCTATTATGTCAGACTATATCTCCACGACAGCCGGACCTGGGTGTGATATGCTTATATCTCCTGAATTATATGACTGTATCAGGCTTTTCAATGTCATGCCGTATCAGGTTTTTCCAGCTTTAATTGACGCCAATAAAGATATTAGGGAATACTTGTGGTTACATCTATACGGACTTCCTTTCGTGGATTTAATAGACTACAAAAAATCATCATTCATCAGGACAGAGTGGACTATTCCACAAGATTCTATTGCTCTGGAGTCTTTCAGCCAATATCAGCAATTAAAATCACAGGATAAGACTGGGGCTTTTGGCGTAACATTTGATTCGCTCACATTAAGAGATAGAAGCATAATTTGGGATTTGTTCTTTCCGTTTCCATTCGACAGTACAATCGTTATATCTGAACGATTAGCGGATGAGTTAATCAAGTCCAATTATACCGGTTTGTCGATCGAACCAACTGATTTAATCTCTTGCACATTGAATAATGAAACTGACTGACAACATCAGCAAAGCATTGACCGCCTTTCGTATGGCTGCGGCTGCTCAAGTTGCATCAACGGAGAGTGGCGATTATAAAAAAGGCAACAATGCCTTTGACCGGATTATTCAGATTCTTAAATATCTCAAGGAATTAGGAAAAATGAATGAATTGGAAGCATTGTTGTCTGATTCTAATGTAGGTGTAAGAATGTTTGCCGCATATGGTTTGCTGCCGAAATCTCCCAAAATCGCGGTTCCAGTTCTCAAAGAGATTTCACAAAGAGAGGATATACATTCCCTTACCGCAAAAGCGACACTTGAACAGTGGGAACAAGACACTTTAATATATCCATTTTAGTTTTTAGCGTTACGATTATGAAAAAGTGGCATAAAATATTAGGTGTTATAACCTTTGGAGCGATTGGCATTTGCGAATTGCTCTTATGTGCCAATACCTATGTGGATTTGAAATATATAGCATTAGACCTTTATTGGCCGGATGAGATTGAGAGATTGTATCAGAGGACAAATTCTCTATCAATAGCTCTTCTTCTCAATTATATCATCGCACTTGCCCTGTTCATTTGTCTATGGCGGAAAGGAACGAACAAGACTAACCCTTCGCCTATCAAAATTATTTCAGTCGGAAAAATTACATTGCCCTTCACTTTTGAGAAAACTTACTGCCGCCTTGGAGTATTTACTGAAAATAATGGCATTGAACGTATGGAAGCCTATTTTGTCAGAAACGACAAAACAGCAATCTGTTATAAAAATAGTCTTTTTTATCAAGTTGTCATTGATGATGCAAAGCATGATAAATACGACAATAGCGAAATAAATACAGGCACTATTATTAATATTCGCGCAACAACAGGACTTGCTAATTACATTGTTAAATTGTCGGATGAGAGATTGATTGTATTTGAGATTCTTCCCGAAGGTTACGGTGAACTATATGAAAATTTCACAATAGTACTCCCAAGTGATGACAGATACTCGGAGTATTTGGAAGATTATAACAAGGGAACTGAACTTGATTACTGAACAGAAAATAAGCGATGATACTGACCGATAAACGATTTTGGATATTTGAGGCATTTGTGGCTTTTGTTTCAGTAGGAGTGGGTTATAGTATGTTGTATATGGAATGGGATACATACTACACGGTCATATTCCTATTATGTGGTTTGTTGAGCGGATTCGTTGCATTTAAGTGGTTTAGAAAAAGTAATTTCAGACTTTCTTTGTCGGTTTGGATAGCCAACAGCCTATCTGTTGCAATTTGTTTTCTTTTACCCAATTTAAATAAATCCACAACACATTTAGATTACCTGATATTATTTTTGATAATGTATTCATTAATCTCAATCATCCCATACATTGTCATAACAAAAATTTACTCACTTATCTCAAAACGACTATGACACATAAATTGGCTTTATTTTGGACAGCATGGGGAGTGATGCTGCTTCTCATGGTCTATCGTTGTATGTCCGAGGGTTGGCGAGGAGATACGACATTGCTTGGTGGAGCTTATGCGCTGTCGCTGTTATCGGCTTGGCTGTGCCATAGGATAAGACAGAGAATCGCCTTTGGCAATCTGATTGTGATGATTGTCTATAATGCTATATTGAGTTATAATCTGGCATTTCACAGTCGGTATGGAGCCGGACTGACTTGGTGGCTCTTCGCACTGCTACTAAACGCCGTCCATTCAATCGCATTACTCGCATTCATAATTGCGCATACAATAAAACAGGAAAAAGTTAGCGACTGATAGATAATCGGTTTTGAAAATTTGAATGCTTTACCATTGCGCGGCATAGATTACTTCTTCCTGTAGATATATGCTGCAATGATGATTGTCAAGGCTGTCAGCCCGGAATATACAACTGAAATTTGTGTCAGCACATCGGAATGAATCAGTTTCACATTGGCGAATATGACGAGGGCAAAAAACGTGGCAAGTATTAGCAGCAATGCAATCATGCACCAGAATGTTGTCTGTGTCATGGATATGCGATTCTCATTGCGACGGATATCCTTGTCTGCCTTTTTGCTTTCTATGCGAATCCGAGATATGGCATTGTCAACAATGGTATTGATTTCTTCAAGTAATGCCTGTCTGTCGTTTTCTGCAAATCTTATCGGAAATGATGTTTTAAGCAGGTCGTGGAGATTTTGCATTGTTCCTGCGTATGCACCGATTCCTTCAATGAGGCTTTCCAACTTTTTATGCGCATCCGCAATCTCCGGCTTGAGCCTGCGGAACTCGTTGGCAAGCGCATCATTCCGTTGTTCAAGTCTTTGCCGACGTGCTTCTTCCGCTGTTACTGCTGTTACCTCTTCTATTTCAGAAGTCTTTGCCATTTCGGATGTGGCTTCTGTGGGCTGCACATCCTTGCTGTAATCGTATTTCCTGTTTGCCATAGGTGTATTCTTTATCTTCTGCGTCCTGATTTCGTTTCCTTGCCAAAATGTGCCGCCGCTGCACGGGCGCATCTGCGGGCGCGTTCAATCTCGTCCTCGTCTTTTTTGTCACGCCAGTTGTCATCATTGTGTGAACCGCCTCCACCGCCTCCCGTTGAAACGGAGCCAACTGCCGTCAATCCCACGAACAAGGCTACCGCCATATCGGTGAGTTCTTTCCAGTTCGCCGTCTCGCGATAGTCGAACTCATCGTTGAACACCTGCATGACATCATCGGGAATATAGAACAGGGAGGTCTTGCCGTCGTGCGGCAGCTCGTATCGGGAAGTGTTCTCATGCCATGACGAATAGTCTGCGACAGGTTCGCTGGAAAGTTGCAGTGGCTTTGCAACAGGCTTTGCGGCGACTGGAACAACAGGTACATCCGTCTTTGGCACGATTTTACCGACAGGCTGCACAGTCTTTGTTTCGGACTGGTCGTGAAGTTTCTGCCAGGTCTGTTCAATCTTCGATGCCATGAGTTTGCGCCCCTTGCCAAGTTCGGATGCCTTGAATTTGGCTTTGCCCTTTCCGACCACATAACCCTTTATGCCGCCTTTGTCGTCCGGCCGTTCCACAAGTGTGTACCCATTTGCCCGCACCCTTGCTACATAATCATCCCAAGACCATGACGGCATTGCCTTCAGAATGTCCATAAGGTCTTCGGCAACCTTGACGGCGTTTGCCTTGTGGATTTCCTTCGCGGTTATCCATCCACGCTGGACGGCAACAGCCTGCGCCGCATCATGCGCGCGGATATGTATCTTGTGGTCGTTGTTCGTCCTGCCGTTCCTGTCCTTTCGGCACACGGCGGCATGGAGGTGGGGAATCCGGCTGTCGGATTCAAGATGCAGCCACACCGTGTAGATGCTGTCCGCGAGGTTTGTCTTGTGGGAATACACTTTGCCGTCTTCATCCGCCATCTCTATTTTGTCATACTCCCGGACAAAATCATCCCACAACTGCTGCCAGTCCTGCATGGTGAAGTCCTTTGTATGTTCTTTCGCCGGACTGATTTCAATGCGGATAACATTATTCTTCATCGGCGCGTGGGCTTTCATCATGTCCCATACGCCTTGCGCGTCAAGTCCGCACGGAAGCAGGTTGTCCTTGACATGATATATCAGTTCCGGGTGTTTCTTGTTTCTCGACTCACCGGATATGTATCGGATATCATTTATTCCGTGGTTTATGGATTTTGCCTTGCCTATCATGTCGGTGCCTCCTCCTTGTCTGTTTCTGCTACTGTTTCTTGTTGTACCGTCATGTTTTTCACCGCCGGTATGCGGTTCGGGGCGAAATGTTTCTTGATGAGCCTCGTAATCATGTCAGCGGTCTTGCCGAGAAGCCGTAGCGCGCCTATCATCCACGGCTGGTTACGGAACATCGCCCTGCGCTCGTCCTGTGACATTGCGTTAAGCATCGAGGTGTATTTCGCATAGTCGCTGCGTGCGATGACAAGCTGCTCGCGGACTGCCTCCTGTTCCGGTGTCAGCCGTACTTTCGGCTCGTATCCGTATGCGCGGGAAAGCACATAGTCACTGAGGCTCATGCCGCACTCATTGGCAATGCTTGTGATTTTCTCCCGTTGCGACTTGCTGACACGGAACGAGATTGTCGAATCACGTTTCTCCTTGACTTTCTTCTTTTTGTTTTCCGTGTCTTCTGCATTCACGGCGGCATCGGTTATTCTGTCTTTGGTTTCAACCGGTTCCGTGTTGCCGGGTAATTTCTGTTCAGTTTTCATAAGCGGTAATTGATGATTCTACAAAAGGTACCGGTGCGAGCCTGCGAGCGGCGTTCTCCGTTGGACTGCGGGACAACGGCAAGAGAGCCGTGCGTGGAATGACCGTCAGGAAATGTAATGCAGCGGCATATCTTGAAACACCACTCATCTTCCTTCCCTCCTTTTTCTTCCTTTTCTGCCCTGCCTTTGGCATTATCCCATCGCTGTTTTAGGCTGTTTCGCCTATATTATAAGAGGTATGACAGCCGCCTGTAGGTCGCACCTTACCCGGATTACTTGTTGTCGTCGGGAAGTCTGTCGAAGGCTGTCTTCACAGCTTCGGCATCGGTGGTGATACGCATCAGCGCAACGGTCGCCTTGAGTGCCTGTGCCTGGTTGCAGAATTGCGTGACGGTATTAAGGAGGACTTCCGACCGTCCGACACGGAACGACATCACAGCGTCTGCCGTCAGGGTGTTGGTCTTGTTCATGCCGTGGTTCAGGAACCGGTTTACTGCCAGCCTGTCAGCCGGATCGATGTCCTCATACTTGCCGTTGCCCGTGGCATGGCTTACCATGACACGTACGGCGTCCGCCTGATAAAGTGTACAAGAGTTGAGGAATGCAAGTACATGGGCGAACTCCGCCTTGAGTTCGCCTCTTGCGCGGGGCTGTCTGCCATTGTTTTTTCCGCTGTTGTCCTTTTGCGCGGAAACATTGCTGTTCACCTGCGACACATTGTTTTCATTGTTCATACTGAAATGGTTTAAATGGTTTTTGAATACTGCTTGATTGATGTTTGAATTTCATTTGAATGTTCGTTACTTGTCCGTACAGCGGTTTACAAGATACTGCGCGGCATCGCTGTCAATTTCCGCCTGTGACTTGACACGGATGTTTGTCAGCCATGTGTCAAGGTCTGCCTTCGAGAAGAAACACAGTTTGCCGTTGGGCTTGTAATAAGGGATTGCACGGCGCATCATCAGTTTGTAGAGATAGCTCGGCTTGAGTCCGAGGTACTTTGCAGCCTCGGTGGTGGTGAGTAGGTTTCTTTCTGTTTCCATATCGCTTTCAATTTGTTTTTATTCCTGTTGCCATTCAGCATAACACCTTGCGTTTCTGCTGTTTTATGCCTTATGTTTCGCTTGCAAAGTTACTTTGGACTTGAAGTGGCGCAATGTGGCCCGAATGGGGAAAGTGCATAAGACAGCAATGCGCCATACTACTGGTATTCAGCGGTATGGCGCATTGCCGTAATCTTCTTGTGTTATGTCAGATGGGGAACCGGCGGGCTGTTATGGGGTACGGTTCAGTTGCCGGGCTTTTTCGATGGCATTGTCGATGGATTTGCGGTATTCCCGGTTCTCTCTTGTCGCGCCTTGCGCGCACACATCGTTGCGGTGCTTGTCGTAATATGACTTGGATATTCCGCAACGTTGCAGGAAATCTTCCGCCCACTGTTTTCCACGCTCACGCGGCTTGACGGTCTGCGATACGGACAACACCATGTAGCAGATGCGCAGGTTCTCTTTCGGACGCACGGTGACAGGCTGCACCGTCGGCTTCAGGTTCATGAAGTTCACGAAGTCGGAGCCGGAAAGATGTCCGAACTGGCAGTCGTTGCAGACCTCGTAGATGAACAGGCACAAGGCAAGGTCAACGGTGTCCATCCATGCGGATGTGTCTTTGAACAGGATGCCGTCACTCATGCGCGTCCCCCTTCATCCGTCTAATGTCGCTGATGATGCTTCCCGAAATGCCTTTCAGTCTCTCGACCAGCACGGAAAGGAACACCGGCTTGAAACAATACACGCAGAAAGTTCGGTCACGCTCCTGCTGTAACTCATTATATAAAAGGTTCACACGCGCGTGGGCTGTGTCGTATTCCGCTTTCTTTGCATCGCACAAAGGGTCAAGCGACTTGTAATCCTCAGAGTCGAGCGGCAGGAAATCCAGCCGGTTGCTCATTGCCGAATACTCGCGCCACAGTCCGGTGGAAATATCTTTCGCTTCCTCATACTTTGCCTCATAGGGTTTTAAGTGGTCATTGAAGATGCCCTCAAAATCCACGGACTGCAATCCTAAATTATCTAATGACAGGAATTTTTCTGCCTTCGAAAAAAGGGAAAAGGAAATCTCGTTCAACTGTTCCGCATCGTCATGGAACATCGCAGCCGCCTCTGTCACTATTTGGTTTGTCTCATTGAAATCCTTGTAGAACAGGGATAGCAGCAAAGCCTGTTCAAAGGTGATGCTGTCCTGCTTACAAGTGGCAAGCAAGTTATTTACCTCTTGCAGCCGTTGTGTTATCTGTTGTATCATCATAATCATCAGGAATTGAAAAGGTCATCCATTGTCACCTCGCTGTGAACTATACTTTTGTTTTTAGCATTGGCCACGCCGTAGGTTGTGACAAATGTGTTTACTAGTGTTTTCTTGTTTTTTGTCGCCATACGGAACAAACCCATACGTTCACGGAGTTTCATCTCATAACTTGTTGTAATACCGTATAGATCTGTACTAAACTTCATTTCACACAAATGAATTATGCGGTCTGCACGTTCAATAATCATGTCTATCTGAAAGCCGGGTATACCATCGCCTTTGTCAGCCTTGCTTCGCCATGTAGAAATGGCAGTTCCAACTCCGGCGATGCCCAATGCAGTTTTAATTTGCCTATGATGATTCAGGCAAACAAGCTCAAAACTTAGTCCCATCCATGCTGACACACTTCGTGAATCAAGGTTATTGCTCCACCACAATCCGTCTTTTGTATTATTGGGTTCAATGAACTTATAATAGAACAATGTAAAAAAGTCGGTAAGTCTGAACAGACTGTCTCGTGTTTTGTTCCCGTAATGGGACAGCCGTGTGATAAAATCGCAGCGTTCAAGATTTCTCAATATTTTGCTCAGAAAAGCACCTTCAATGCCGGTCATACGGAGAATGTCCTCACGTGTCAGACCTAATTTGTTTTCCGACAACAGTCTAACGACTGAAATATAAGTGTCGGCCTTGGCAAACAACGCTGTATAGAGTTCATCGAACTCACCCCGGAGCTGTGCGCCTTCCGCGAATATCAGGCGGTCTATATTCTGTGCAAGACTGTCCGAAACATTCAGTAGGCTCAGATAAAAAGGTGTTCCGCCAAATATCATATAACATTGGAGTATTTGGTATCTGTCCCATTGGCAGTTTCTTTGCCTCAGATACTCTTCTGTTTCATGCAAGGTGAATGGAGAAAGATGCAGGTTGCATGTGATACGGGCGTGCAATCCGCCCTGATTGCCTCCTATCTTGTCAGCCATCCAAGATGTTGCCGATCCGGTCGCGATGAACACTATGTCGGTACGTCGGTTCCCCCATCCGTTCCAGAAATTCTCCAATGCACTGACAAAATTGGAACGTTGGGTGTCCATCCACGGCATTTCATCTATGAAAACAACCTTTTTCCGTTTGCTTGGAAGTTTTTCGAGATAGTCGGCGAGCGCATTGAAAGCCTCGTACCAATTGGCTACTTTCGGCTGTTTCTTTTTGGAATGCCGTTCTATGGCTCTCATAAAATCCTGTAACTGTATCTTTGCCGGTGTCTTATGTTCACCAACAAAAGTAAAGTCATATTTGTAGTTAAAAAACTTGTCTATAAGATATGTCTTGCCGATACGTCGGCGACCGCTGACGATTACAAACTCAGATCTGTCGGAATCCAAGCACCGCTGCAGTTCTTCACACTCTCTGTTTCGGGATATCAGTCTATCTTGCATAACTTTTCCATTGATTTTGCAAAGGTACTGATTTTTAATCGTAAAAAAGAATGTTTTATGCTGACTTTTTACCTTATCGGTGAAATTTTATAAGATAAGGTAATATCTCAGCATATATTTGTATGCTGAGTTGCTACTTTATCACTAAACAAATTGTATTATAAGGTAGAAACTCAGTATATCAGTCAAATACGCCATCGACCAGATTGACAGCTTCAACCTTCTTGCTGTCAACGATTTTAGCGTATATCTGGGTCGTTTTCACGTTGGAGTGGCCGAGCAGCTTGCTCGTGGTATAAAGGTCTGCGCCCAATGTCAGCATCATCGTTGCGAAGCTGTGCCTCGACGTGTGGTAGGTGATTTTCTTGGTGATACCGGCCGCTTTCACCCACTTTGCCAGCACCTTGTTTATGTTGGGTTCGGCAATCAGCCCGTCAAACACCTTGCCGTCATCCGGGGCATCGCCACGTTCAGGAATCCATTTCATCGCCTGCGAGGAAAGGGGAAGGAATATCGGGGTCGTGGTTTTCTGCATCACGACAGACGCGCGCCACTGTTCCCCATCTTTGGACAAGTCACGCCAGCGGAGTGCGTAAATGTCACTGAGCCTCAGACCACAATAGCAGGCGAAAAGATAAGCACGTTTCACATCCTCCCTCGGACATTCCGTCGCTATAAGGGTCTTTATCTCGTCCACGGTAAGGAACTCACGCTTGCTCTCCGGCACCTTGATGCGCTCGGTCGGGGTAAGCGACATGAACGGGTTTTCGGGAATGATGTCAGCCCTGACCGCCGCGTTCAATGCCGTGCTGAAGTAGCCGACATAATCCGACATGCTTTTCGGACTCAGCGGATTGCCCCACGTGGTCTTGTATTCGGACTGGAGCCAGCGGATGAAGGCAACACAGAAGTTCTTGTCGATGTCACCCATGCGCACCTTGTTCTTTCCTATATAAGTAGAAACAAGGTTAGACACCGTACCCAACAGTTTCACGCCTCTCACACCTCTGCGTTTTTGTTCCTCATAGAATGTCCGCATCCAGTCCGACAGCAGCATCTTTGACCTGCCTGATGTGTTCTTCAGTCCGGCCTTGTTGTTGGTCAGTTCGATTATCCGTTTTGACTTGATGGTCTCCACAGCCGCCAGTGTGGCCCTGTTCTGTTCCTTGACACGGGCATTGATTTCGGGAAGGCGGTAGAGCTTAAGGAACTCGTACTGCCTCTTGCCGTCCACATAGATGTCAAGATAGTATGACTCGGAACCGTCCGCAAGTTTCTTGGTGCGCACCTTCACCGGTTCCTTCAGTTTTGTCTTTTTGCCGTTTGCCGCCATATATAATAATATAATAAGGTATTACGATTTATGATTTCAGAATACGGAATCCGCAAGGTTCACCGCCTCGTCCTTCTTCCGGTCGATTATCCTCGCGTATATCTGGGTGTGCTTGACCGAGCTGTGTCCCAGCAGTTTCGACACGGTGTACAAGTCCGCTCCGAGGGTGAGCATCATCGTTGCGAAGGAGTGCCTGCTTGTATGATAGGAGATATGCTTCCTGATTCCTGCCGCCTCCGCCCACTTTTTCAGGTTCTCGTTCACGTTACCGTAATTGACGAGGTTGCCGAACACATAATCATCAAAGGTGCTATCTCCTTTTTCGGGCATCCATTTCAATGCCTGTCCTGACAGGGGAATGTATAACGGCTTGGTGGTCTTCTTCATCACGACCGAAACGAATGTCTGCCCGTTCTCGGTATAAACATCACCCCATTTGAGGTTTCTGATATCGCTGATGCGAAGACCTGTAAAACAGGAGAACAGATAAGCCCTCTTCACAAGTTCGTTGGGGCAGTCCGTGGTAATCATGCTCCGTATCTCGTCAATAGTCAGATATTCACGCTTGCTTTCCGGCTTCTTTATCTTCTCGATGGTCTCAAGTCTGTTCCACGGGTTCTTGTCTATGAGTCCTTCGCGTACCGCTTCGTTGAGCATGGTGCGGAAAGTCTGGCAATAGGTGTCTGCGGTTCTCGCGCTGACGGGCTTCCCTGTCAGGCGGTGCTTGTATGTGTTGCGGAACCAGTCAATCATGTCAAGGCAGAACTGCCTGTCAATATCCGAAAGGCGGGTGTCAGGACGGAACATATGCAAAGCCTTTTTCACGTTGCTGATGCTACCCATGTCTCTTAAACCCCGTTTTTCGTGGTTGTCATAACAAGTTTGAAGCCAGTCCGAAAGTAGCATCCCCATACCGGAACCGGCAAGTTCCATTTGGGCTTTTGCATTCAACAGGGCTTCGGTTCTCGCTTGCAAGATTTCTTCCGCATCCCGGAGTGTGCGCGCGTTCTGACGCTTCGCTGTAGAAGAGGTTTCGGGCAGGAGGTAGAGTTGCAGGAACTCGTACTCGTGCCCGCCGTCCACGCTGCGGTCGAGGAACAGGGACATGCGTCCGTCTGCCAGTTTGCGGCGGCGTAACTTGAACGGGGATTTCTCCACCAGTGATTTCCTTTTTCTTCCCATTGTCCTTCAGTGTCTTATATTCACCTGCAAAGGTACGAAATAATCCGCAAATGAGTATCGTTTTAGGTAACAAAAATGAAGAATAATAGTGATTTTTAAGGAATGTATCAGAAATCATCTGATTTACGGAAGCATCTAATAATCAGCATTTATATAGATTTTCTCCGCTTTTATTTTCCCTTCTTTTGCATACATTGGCTAATGGGCTATAACCGGAAGCCTTTCGGTTTCTTGGATAGTGTATCATTCCTCTTTTTGACAGATTGCGCTTGCTCTTTCCTATCGGCTATTCGTTTCTGTAAATATTCGTTCAGATCTTTACATCCACTGTAGATTTGCGAGGCGTCACGTATATACCGGGTAGCATCATACTCCTTTCTGATTTGCTGTATTGCTTCCATTCCTGCACGGTCATTGTCAAAGAAACAGTGGATGCGCTCATAGCTTCCCAACGGATAGAGTGCCTTGGGAACATTGGCTACGGAATTAAGAACTATGTAATCCTGTCTGTCGAAGTCGGGTGATTGCAGACAATTTTCCAGCCTTAAGGTAAGAAAAGAAAGGTAATCCATAAATCCCTCAAAAACGTAACATGCACTCCTTGGCTTTCCTGACTGTCTGATATGGGATATTTCTTTTGGTGCGATACATCCCTTGAAATATCGGTTGCGGATTTCATAACCTCCAGATATGTTTGGAAAGGCAATGGCGAAATACCGTTTGCCGTTGTGGGTGAAACGGGCTTCTTTACATTCTCTTTTCGCCAGTGCCGTGTTTATCCCTCTTTCCTGTAGATAGGCAAGCAGGGCAGGAGAAGTCAACTGTACAATGTCCAACTCCTGAAAACTCGGTTCGGAAAATGGCTGCTTGCCAAAAGAGAAAGACACGGGATGTATGTGTGGTGTCTGTTCCTCGATTTTCTGTAGAAGATAAGGTACATAGTCGGAACAGTAAAGTTCCTGTGCCAGTGCAATGATATTTCCACCTTTACCAATTGCAAAATCATACCATTGGTTGCGCTCGATATTCACTTTGAACGAGGGCTCTGTCTCTTCCCGTAACGGGGATTTATACCACAGGTTGATACCTTGCTGCTTGACGGGAGAATGTCCCAAACTGTACAGAAAATCCGCTATCCTAATTTGTTTTGCTGTTTGTATATCCATAATAAGATGAGTATTTGAATAATGGGTTGGAATATTTATTTCTCTTTTCGCCCGTACCTTTTTATGAAGTACGGTCTGTATAATCACTTCACTTTATTTTCGTATATATAGGATACGGTAATAAAGTGAAGCGGTTTTACATTCTCTGCAACCGCTTCGCTTTATCCTTAATATATAGACCTGCCGAATAAAGTGAAGTGATTACAAGTTAGACGGTCTAATAGTGAAAGTCCGGCTTGAACGTGTATTTCCTGCCGTTCTCTTGTACTATCATCCGTTTGTTCCGGAGCATGATGATAAGTGATACCGCCTTTTGATGGTTCAGTTTTACACCTACCGACATATATGCCTTGACTAAGGCGGTTTCCAGATCCTTGTAGCCGTATTCCTCTTTTAGCCCGAAAGCCGCTTCCAGTGCTATGCGGTGCTGTTGTTCGGTAATATGCCTGTAAGGGTCGAACTTTTCCTCTTCCGGTCTTCCCGGTTTCTTCGCTTCGGGTCTGTACCCCTCTATGAGTTCAGGCAATGCATTGTCGTTGATACGGAAAGCGAAAGGCTCGAAATCCATTGCACGGATGTGCATGGCTGAAACATTGCTTATATCCCCGTTGCTCTTGTCCTTTTCCACCAGCAGAACGGTTTCCGCCTTGTTGTTCAGCTCCGTACCGATATGCCCTCTTGCGTTTTCATCGCCTTTGTTCTGGTGGAGTATCGTATGGATGTGTATCTGCCTGTCATCCGTCCACTGCATCAGTTTGGATATGATGCGTGTCGATTCTCCCGGACTGTTGATGTCATATACCATATCACGGATGCCGTCTATGATTACAAGCCCTATGTCCGGTGTATTATAGATAGCCTGTTCGACAATCCTGATGCGCTGCTCGGGCGTGTATTTCCTCAAAGCGAGAAACTCCAGATGTTCATTGTCCCTGTCATCAGGAAGACCGGCCAGCCGTAAAATACGTTTCATGACTTTCAGACAGTGATAATGGCTTTGTTCTGTGTCCACATAAAGAATCTTCCTTTTATCTTCCGGAAGTTCTGCCACATACCGCAGTACCGTACCGTTTTTCAATGCGGCGGCTACGATAGCCGATACATTGAAAGTCTTTTTACTCTTGGCTTTGCCGATGGATGCACTGAAATTGCCCAGTGTACCAATGACCGAACCTTGCACTTTTAGAATCTCAGGTGCTTTCTCGTAGATTTTCGACAGGCTCAGGCGTGAAGCTTGCCAAAGGATTATTGCCTGTTCTGCCGAAATCTCCTTTATTTCTTTCATATAGTCCATAAGCATACCTCCCATTATTTCCGTCCTCCTGTTTTCTTCCCGGCAAGCTCAAGAGCCAATTCCGCATCTACGATAATCTTGCGCCCTATCTGGGTAATCGCCTTGTCTATCTTACCGCTTTTCTTTATGCGGTTGGCAGTGGGCAGACTGCACCCGAACAGTTTGGCTATACCGAGTATTCCGTACACATACTTCTTTTCCGTGTCTGTAACGGGTTGCGGCAATGCTTCGGCCTGACCTGAAGCGTGCTTACTCAGGAATATGAATTCTTCGCCTGTCATTTGCCAGACGGGTTTTGATAATAATTCTTGGATATTTGTCATCGTCCAATCTATTTAGTCGTTAAACAATCAGCCCTGCGCACTGGCTGTTATTTCTGTTCTCGAACGATGCAAAATTAGGTAGGGTTATGAGTGGTAAGGATGGGGACGGTACAAACTGAATATCATTGTATCTTATTGAATATCAGAAAATAAAAATACCACTCAAAAATTATTTTGAGTGGTAAAAGTGGAACTTTCGTAAAGTATCAGGATATATCACGGATTATCTGAATATATGTTCCATTTCCTTGGCGAAATTTTGGTTGCTGTCACTGGGGAAATCTGAAACAGGCTCCTTGTATTTGGATTTGTAGTAGCTGTCGTCAATATCCAGCAGTTTCAGTATTCTGTCTTTCCATTTGTCCCTGTCCTGTTTGGGGAGTTCCTCGCCCATCAAAAATATCAGATAGCATACACGTATTTTCTCTCTCGGTTTGATTTTCAGCTTGCAGTTACAAGGGTGCAGGTTCATGTTGGCATAAAAATCCGGTGCGGAAATTTCCTCGAACTGTTCTCCAACACATACCTCATGAATGAGCGAAAGCAATTTCATGCTGAAGTATTCGTGTTGTTCCTCTGTTGTTTCCTGCTGACTGACTGGTTTGCCCGACTCGTCCTGTCGGTTCCCGTCAGGAATATATTTCTTCAATATATCCAGAAAAAGGCAGCTTTGGCGGTATATGTCCGCACAACGGTTCTTCATATATTGGAATGCCTCTTTTCTTGCTGCCTTTTGCAGGTCATAGAGTTCGTTCAGTTTGGCTTTTTCCCTGTCGTATTCAGCCTTGCAGCGTTCATATTCTTTCTCTGCCTGCTTTTCTTCTTCGGCTGTATGTTCCCTGTAGCCAATGGAATCATACCTGTTGTTGGCTTCATTCAGCGGCTTGCTCAAGCTTCTTGTAACATCCAACTGGGCTTCAATTTCAAGGGAATATCTTTCCAAATGCTGATGGCAAACACGCTCTACGGCACTGTCACTTATGGGGCGTGTTTCATAGGCCTGTATGCTCTTTTCAATTTCGGTTTTCAGGCTGTTGAGTATCAAGGTGTATTGTTCTTTTTGCCTGTCAAGTACCAGTTCAAGTATGGCGGCTTCAAAGGATTTCATGTCATTATACTCCTGATAGAAATCCGATATAAATTTCTGTCTGTTAAAAGAAAAAGCGTAATTATCTATATAGTCTCTGTATATTCTGTTGAGTTCTCCATATTGGGGAATCATCGTCTGTATCTTTCCTGCCATATACTTTATATTATGGGTTCTTGTCCTTGTCAAGGAATAAGGTCAGTTCTTCTTCCACTTCTTCTATACTCGGTAGGGCAGATTTCAGATTTTCGGGTACTGCCTTGCTCAATTGATAGTCGCTGATACCTATCGGCTGGTCATATCCAGCCAAGGCATATTGTGCCACGACCTCATCCTTACCCCTGCACAGCAAAAGACCGATGGTCTTGTTATCATTTTCTCCCCTCAGTTTATCATCTACAACATTGATATAGAAATTTAACTGCCCTGCATATTCCGGTTTGAATGGCGTTGCTTTCAATTCATATGTTGCGTAGCCATTTATGTTGGCTTCTAACTCTAATCCTTTGTAT
>NZ_CAOOSE010000037.1:0-31952 GCF_948499155.1 uncultured Phocaeicola sp.
GGTGGGGCCGCAGTCCATCGCATCCAACTGGAGGTAGTGGGGGAAGGTATTCATGTGTTTTTATGGTTTTATACTGTTCATAGAGTCATGATTAATTCTTTGTATTTCTGCCGCATATATTTGATATGATATTTCTGTTCATATTCTCGTCTTGCACCTTGCCCCAATTTATCGGATAATTCTTTGGAAGCAAGCACCCTGACGATAGCTTCCGCCAACCGGTTGCCGTATGCCCTGGAAGATTGTCCGATTCGGGCTATTGCTGCATTCTCTCCTTCATGGAACATATCCCGCACTCCCGGGCCGTCTGATGCCACAATGGGCAATCCGTACATCATCATTTCGATACCTACATAGCTGCATTGCTCTGAGTAAGAGGATATGATACCTACATCTGATATTTGATACCATCTGATAAGCTCCTGTTTGCCGATGTGTCCGGTATAAGTGATTACTGACGCAATCTCCGGAGAGAAACAAGAGGGCAACGGATTTCCTGCAACTACGAGCTGTAAATCGGGACAACTTTTTATGGCGATTCTTATTGCATCCAACAAAGCATTAAATCCTTTTTCTTTACTTGTACGTCCTACAAACAATGCTATCTTCTTGCCCTTTGCTATCAATAATTGTTCTCTCCACCGTTCTTTGTCCTCATTAGAGCCAAGTGTGATTCCCCTGTGCCTTCTTAAGCCATTAGGTATCAGGGCAAGTTTTTGTTCATCAATGAGGCATATTTCTTTTAAGATTTGATAAGTCCCTTGTGAGAGGCAAACCACCTTATCCGCGATGTTCATCATCTGTTGTTCCCGCAACCAGGTGTTGATGACGAACTCTCTTTGTTTGTCGTTTTCCGTTTCTTTCCTGTCCGCCATTATTTGTTTTAGCTTACGGATATTTCCCAGCAGCACGCCGGTCCATGAAAAATCATGAATGACGTAGATTTGCTTTGATAATGGGAACGTCTGTCTTAATGCCAGCATTAATTTATCCGAAAGGGAATAATTAAAGAAGAAAACATTGTCTTCGGAATCAGTAATATGCAACTGCAGAAACCGATTGACAACAGCCGGGTGTTCCCAGAATCCACCGTTGGGAAAACAGGGAAAATTCATTTCCGTCCGTTTGTTGCTATATGTTATATTGAACTCCTTACAGTCTGCATTGAACGTAAGCAGACATACTTCCGCCCCTATTGCCTGCAGGCAATAGAGCAATTCGGTTAAATAGGTGCCGATACCATTTTTAGCCGAACTCAGGCATTCATTAACTATATAGACGTTCTTCATTATTCTTTTATGTGGCAGAGGTTGGGTCTGCCGATAACCGATTCATAATCAGAGGGAGAAGGGCATAGCCATTGATAAATGCAATCACAGCAAGGCTTCCGGTTGCGGATGTGCAGCCATGATTTTCCCTCTGTCATTTCTTTGTGGACTAGCCGTCGGATACTTTCTGTATGCAAGTTCCCTATGGGGGCTTCCAAAACGCTTCCCGCCCGTACATCGCCGTTGGAGGCAACGAACAACTTACCGAATTTATGAGTATTAAGAACTTGGTTTCTCATAATCTCCTGCATGGATATGGGTTTGGAGAATATATCCTCTTTTTCCAAAAAGACTTGTTCCTCAAAGAAAGGCAGATTAGTGTTATCATATACAGGCTCTATTTTATAGTGCTGCAGTTCATACTGGTCTATCAGGTTGGAGACAGCTTCCAATTCACCTTCCGTATACACCCTGAATATCCACGAAACGGAACTATTGTCAGCATGGGGTAGGTTTCCTGCCGGAATATCTTCCGCATTCATTATGATTGTTGTCGGTTCATTGATTCCGTGCTTATCATTGAAAGCCAACTCCGCTTTCATCATCCATTCCACACAACCAGTTGCCTCTTCATGATTTTCCAGCCATGTCCGCAAGGTTTGAAGTTGTGATGCGGTGTAGATGATGATACATAAATGCTTCAGGCTGCCTGAACGGACCTGTTTCCAAACTTCATCCATCAGCGCACACAATGCTTCCCCTTCCAGTTTTTCAGTATCTACTGTCATTTTATACAGGTAGGTAAACATCTTGGTTCCGACATAACCGGAACTGAATTTTTGCAACCGGCTTACTTCTTCTTGTAGGTTCAGTATAGGGTAAAATTGTATCGGCTTCTGTTCGGATAGTGAGCATTCATATAAATCTGCAAAGAATTTATCCCTTGCTGTAATAAGCAAGTTGCGAATAGCGTTACATTGCCACTCTTTTGCAGTGACTTTCGTTACCCCACAGTTTTTCTTATCCAACAGGGTGGCAATAAAATCCAATTCATCCTTACCGGCCACTTTGATATACTCGCCATCCAATGTATTATATAGCAAAGCTGCCTTTTCCTTTAATGTGATATGTATATAAGGCTCAAAAGCGAACCAATATTCTTTTTCGGTGTCTATCATGATATTCTTTTTTAAGCTAAGACAACTTCCATTACTCTTTCATACGATTCCGGGTGTTGCTCTATAAATGATACTTTTTGACCCACGTACTCTCCAAATTTTTCTTTATTGGTAAAGCCCGGACATGCCACCTTTTCCAAAGAGTCAAACCGGTCGATATTGAACATGCACTGTATGCAGGACTGTGACATGTAGCACACTTTGCATTGAGCACGCAGCTTGTCAAAATAGTTATTGTAAAGGTCTGCAATGCTTTGGTAAGACAACTCTATATCATCATCGGGAAATGCCGTTCCCAGTCCATATTGTTGGCCGATGCGTTCGCAGGCTAATATTTTTCCATTTACGGTGATAAACATCTTTCGTGAAAAAGGAATACATCCGCCGGTGGGTATGAAATTAAGCGTTTTTTCCGAGACGAACAAATCGTTATAAGAACGATATACATTCTTGTTATACTGCTGCAGGAAAAGGCACGCCCCATAGTATTCAGGACTCTTCATAAACATCTCGTCCAGCAATCCTTCATAGTTCTCACTTTGTTTCAAATCTACGTTTCGGAACATCCGGTTAAACTCGTCCTTTTTTTCAGGACGTATTCCTGTTGTGTTCAAAGCAGTGATCTGGGGCTTTTTACCATATCTGTCTTTAATGAAGTGATACACTTCGTCCACCGTGCTTCTGTTGTGCAGTACGGCATTAAAATTCACATATTGTTCAAAGTAATCGGGATATTTCTCTTTCAATTTGTCCACATTGGCGATGTTCTTTTCAAATGAACTTTCTCCACCGGGAGTTACCCGATAACTGTTGTTCCATTTGTTACCGTCTAAACTGATTAACAAATGAAATTTCTTCTCTGCCAGATAATCCATATACTTATCCAATAACATAGCATTGGTGGTCATTGAATAATCGATGGTTCGATTGGCTATATGCAGGGACTCCACGTATTCTATCACTTGACGGATAAAGGGCATGTTTAATAACGGTTCTCCGCCATAGAAACTGATAAATATATTTTTTATAGTGAATTCCTGCTTGGAGTCTTTCCACACTTCTTGCAAGAAGTCAATTGTTTTTTTAGCAGTACTGAATTGCATTTTTTGTGCATGTCGTTCGTCGTGGTCACTATACAGTTCGCCATAGCCACAATACTTGCAACGCAGGTTACACGCATCTGTTACTTCAAACACCAGTTGCCTCAAATTAGCAATGCTGTCTTTCACCATAGCAGGAGTGATTGTCCCATTGTATTGATGGTTCAGTCCCTCGGTATATCCGTGTTTTGCCAAATAAGCAGCTTTCCGAGCATAATAATCAGAGTGGCTGTTTATGGTGGTTTTCTTATATAGATAAGGCACCAACAGAGAATGTGTCAAGAACAATTGTTTTCGCTCTCTGTTTATGGTGTATATATTATGACCTGCAGTCATGCAACTTAAAATGCTGTCCATCTTTATATTAATCTTTTAATTTATAAATAGCCAGAATCGGATTATCATCCGGTCCCATCGAGTCAATCAGTTCTAGAAGCTGCTGACGCTTTTCGGGGAACTTCACGTTCGTGGACTCGGATACAATCTTTCTGATTTCATCCATATTGTCTTGGGTGATACAGATTGCGAACTGGTTTTCACTGATGAAATCCATTGCACGGAGGTGATTGGAACAACCGTCAATATCATTGGTGATACCTTCACTAGATCTGACAGCCCATTTCAAGTCTGGTATAGTCCATATCGTAGCCTTTTGTTCCCATGCTTTTATCTCTTTACTTTTTTTGTCGTATCTGAAGAACCACGCTTTTTGTTCCAAACCGAAACTGCCCAACAGACAGTCTTTTGTTTCCCAAAATCGCTCAAATATGATATAATGTTTATATTCATCACAAATCTTTAATTGGAGCGGGCGTTTGTATTTTCCCAATGACAAGAAATATCTGGGGCGGATGGTGTCATCAAAGGCTGCATAGATGGTGTCCGTGAAACAAGAATAGACATTGGGATGATTCCTATAGGCCCATGCGACAGCGAAACTTGGCATAGGTGCGTTTCTGTAATCAAATCCGGTATAGTCCACATCCGGTGTTTGCTCCTGGATGATATTTCCATCAAAATCCTGAATGGTCATATCGTACATTGAATATTTGCCATCCCAGTCACGATAAAAAGGGAAGTGGATTACCCTGTTATCGCCAATGTAATAATCCTTTGCAGCGCCGTGTGGTTTGTTCAAGGGAATACATTTCACAAACTCTCCGTTCCTTATTTTATAAATGAAAAGCTCATTTCGATAAGTAGAAGATACATAAACTAAACTGTCTCTGGCTACAACATTAGTGGCCCAATGTATTTCTCCGGGTCCTTGTCCTGATTTACCAATCTTACGGATAAACTTACCCGTAAAACGGTCGAACATAAAAACATAAGGAGGGGGAGTCGTATTGCCATAACTGATATAAAAGATAGCGCTGTCGGACACATAGCTTTTAGCTATATTTCCAACCAGACCATCGTCTGCCGCCTCCAGTTTTACATATTCCACATCCTCCACAATGTCACTCAATAGCAGGGAGTCGCTACATGGCTTCAGGTTATTTGCCAAATCTATAACTCTGAAGAGCGTGTCTTCGTTCACTTCCGGTTCGTCTGTTGCTATTGCGGCAGATTGAGAGGGTTTATTGTTGCAAGAGAGCAACATGAAAAGCCCCATGCACAGGGTTAACAGGTATTTCATAGTTATATTAATCTTTTAATTTATAGATAGCCAGAATCGGATTATCATCCGGTCCCAGCGAGTCAATCAGTTCTAGAAGTTGCTGACGCTTTTCGGGGAATTTCACGTTCGTGGACTCGGATACAATCTTTCTGATTTCATCCATATTGTCTTGGGTGATACAGATTGCGAACTGGTTTTCATTGACGTAATTCATTTTACGGAGGTGGTCGGAGCAACCGTCAATGTCATTGGTGATGCCGGGGGCAGACCTGATTATCCATTCAAATCCTGGAAGATTATCCCATAACTTAGCATCTTGTTTCCATGTCTTTATCTCTTTGCTTTTTTTGTCGTATCTGAAGAACCATGACTTTTGTTCCAATCCGAAATTACCCAACAGACAGTCTTTGGTTTCCAAAAAATGATGAAATATGATATAATCTTTCCATTCTGGACTCATCTTTAGTTGGAGCGGACGTTTGTATTTTCCCAATGACAAGAAATATCTGGGGCGGATGGTGTCACCAAAAGCTGCATAGATGGTATCCGTGAAAAAAGAATACACATTGGGATGATTCTTATAAGTCCATACGACACCTTGGCCTGTATTCGGTCTGTTTCTGTAGTCAAATCCGGTGTAGTCCACATCAGGTGTTTGTTCTTGGATGATATTTCCTTCAAAATCCTGAATACTCATATCGCACATTAAATATTTGCCATTCCAAACGTTATAAAATGGAAAGTGGATTACTCTGTTGTCGCCAATATAATAATACCATGCAGCATAAGGTTTGTTCAAGGGAATACATCTCACAAACTTTCCGTTCCTTATTTTATAAACAAAAAGTTCATCGCGATAGTCTGAGGATAGATAGACCAAGCTATCTTTGGCTACGACTCCAACAGGCCAATGCATTTCTCCGGGTCCTTGCCCTGATTTACCGATTGTACGAATAAACTTCCCCGTAAAGCGGTCGAACATAAAAACATGAGGAAGGGGAGTTGTATTGCCAAAGCTGGTATAAAAGATTGCACTATCGGATACATAACCATGGTTCATTTCTCCAACCAAACCTTTTTCTGCCGCCTCCAGTTTTACATATTCCACATCTTCCACAATATCACTCAGCAGCAGGGAGTCGCTACATGGCTTCAGGTTATTTGCTAAATCTATAACTCTGAAGAGCGTGTCTTCGTTCACTTCCGGTTCGTCTGTTGCTATTGCGGCAGATTGAGAAGACTTATTGTCGCAAGAGAGCAACATGAAAAATCCCATGCACAGGGTTAACAGGTGTTTCATAATATCATTTTTTATTGAAAGTACATTACTGTCTCGTTAAAGTGGATAAATAGTTCTTTGAAATAATTGAAATACAGTCAACTATACCTTATTTTAAAAGTGCGACGATTTGAATTCATATCTTTGTAGCCATATTAAATGCCTTCAAATGAATCAAGACAAATACGTTTTCGCTCAATTTGTAGAGTTTTTGAACAACAATAAGTTTAGACGACTCGTAGACAAGAATGTAAGGTATGCAAATGAGAACGCAGATTACCGAAGAATATACTCTCTGATGCAGGATAAAACGCCTTTACAAGAGTGTTCAATAAGACTAATTTCAATAATGTCAAAGAGCAATTTGCTCCCTTTTTTTTCGGGGTTATTTGATTAATATTTAATTCGTCCAGATTTTAACAGGATACTAATGATACTTTATATATATTGTTGCAAAGTAAATAAAAAGTTTCGCTATATCAAAGTTTTAGGAACTTTAATGAATTGTTCTTTTTGCAGATTATCAGAACATTGTTATCATTTGCGTGCAAAGAAGTTTTCTGTTGTTCTTTATATTATTATAACGTTCCCATATCAGTCGGACAGTTTCTTCCTCTCTCCTTTCATTAGTCGTTGAAACACCTTGTTGATGGGGCTTCCGGTAGTGAATGGACACCCCTTCATCACCCCTTCAGCCTCCCTTCATTCGTCAAAGAAGGACATTGCTGAAGGCAGACTTTGAAGGGGCTTGGCTAGCGCGGCTGAAGGGAGGATGAGGGGATGTGCCGTCATTCTTAACCGGCTGATTATCTGCACGTTTTAATTGAAATGTAAGGATGAACGGACAGGAAGGAATGACCGACTTGGTGAGGGGATTGAATCTTGTCCCTACACTAAAAACATACCGAGCTTTTTTAAAAAGATGCTGAAGTTTTTTGAAAACATACCGAGCTTTTTTGAAAACACCAAGGTCTTTTTACACATACGGTGGCACAAGCCTACACGTACGTACGCATCGGGCTACATGTATATACGCATAAGCCTGCACGTATATATGTATCCAATTCATCGGGTTGGTATGAACAAGATTAGTGCAACTGCAAACAGAAGCCCGGTCAGCACAAAAGCCCATATATTCATTACCCGTGACTCAGCCTGTAACCGGTAATTATCTGTCAGAACCCGATAGGCATCCACTTTCCAAACCAACATTCCATCTTGCGCCGATACAGCATTGGAAGAGAGCAATTCTCCCGGCATGGATAATTCAAACTTTATCTGATATTCAAATAATTGTGTAGCGATGCTTTTCTCTTCAAATAATTGCTCCATCTGCCGGGCATAGTCTTTATATAAGTTGCCGAAAACGGCAGTTTGATACCTTTTGTCCAACAAACCGCATACATACTCCGGCGGACATTCTATTTCTTTCTTCCTGTTTCCGTCAGCACTGAAGACTTCCTCCTTATCCTTCTCCAGTCTCGGCAAATAGGATAAATCGGTCGGGGTCTTTTTCAGGAAATGTTCTACTATTTCATAGCTCATTTCAAACTGGGTATGATAGTACCATTCTAGGAAACGCTGCTCCGCATCTTCCAAACTGTTTATCAGTTCCACTCCGTTCATACCTGCATAACCATCCGCTTTCCCCTGCAGCAAAAAAAGCTGCTCGGCTCTATTCAGATACTTATCCATCGGTATAGGTCCTTTATCTTTTATCTCCTGAAAATCACAGGTATAAGTATAGTAAGTATAAAACCAACGAAAATGCTTTTCCAGTTTTTCCTTGGGAACCGCCAGTGGGCGCATCCAGTCTTCCCTTGCCGAGAAAAAATCCAGACCTTCCACACCATCCAGCACTTTGTGTGCCTTGAGGTTCAGTTTTCCGTTTTCTCCAAAGAAGTCCGTTTCGATACATGAATCCAACTCCTCCACCTCCCAGTCTTTTCCCAAGCGGAACAGGAAAGGATGATGCGTTTCGTTTCCGGCCAGGAAAGCAGAATCGGCCAGTGCCCATACTTCCCTATCCACCGTTCCGTCTTTGTGGACGCGCGTCACCATTTGATAATCAGTGGAACATGATGCCAGTATCATCAGCAGGACTGCCATTATTATATTCATTCTCTTTTTCATATCACGTTCATTTTAATGGTTGTTACTCACCAATTGATGTATCAAGCGTTTCTGCTCGTGTTGTTTAGCCTTCCGTGCTCTCCACATTTCGGACAGTCGGGCGCCCTTTTCTTTTATTGTCATTTCTGCAGGGCAACTTGCCGACCATTCCGGTAGACAGGAGGGCAAGGAAGAAACATTTAATGGGGCATTCCGGGTATCTGCATGGAAAGATACGGAATAGAAAAAAGTCTCATACACCGTAAAGCAAAGCAAGAAACCGGCAGCTATGGCCGAAGCCCAAGTCATGAACTTTCTGCGCTCCTTTCTTTTTCGGGGAGTCCGGGCCACTTTCTGAAGAATATCCCGGGCCAAGTCATCAGGCCTTGTCAGTATCGGTTGAGTTTTCCTCACCTGTTGCAGCCATTGTTCATATCGTTCGTTTTCCTCTTGTTTCATAAGTCTGTTTCTATTTGATGGATTTTAGCTCTTATTTGTTTTCGCGCCTGATAAAGATTATGCTTTATCTGCTCGGCAGTCATTCCGGTGATGCTTATTACTTCTGCGACATCCAGTTCTTCAACGTCCCGCAATGTAAACACCAATTTCTGTTTGGGAGGCAAATCTCCGGTGAAACGGAGAATCAAATCCTGCAATTCCTTATTGGCCAAAGCTTCTTCTATATTTTCTTCCGACTTCCAATTCTCATTCGCCGGAACGAAATCGGATGAGAAAGCCGAAGGCGAACGTTGCAGTACCCGCAAGCGGTCATAGCATGTATTACAGGTTATCTTGTACATCCAGGTAGTAAACCGGCATCTTCCGTCATACTTGTCCAACGAGAGCCAGACTTTCAAGAATGTTTCCTGCACCATATCCCTCGTTTCGTCCTCATTGCAAAGCAAACGAAAAGCCAGTCTGAACACCATCGTCTGAAATTCAGAAACCAACTGAGCGAAAGCAATCATATCGTTCTGTCTGCTACGGTCAATAAGTTCCTCTATCTGTTCTTGATTCATCATGCTATGTTCGTTTATTATATGATACGTGAGAAAACGTTGCCGGTCGAATGCAAATTACAAAAAAACAGGCAAACTCCGGTTGTGGTATATTAAAACCGAAGTTTGCCCGTTTCTGCTTTTTATATCATAGCCATTAAATTACACCGTGCGGGTGTGCGTTGCGCTTCTTCCTCTGGATGGATTCGATTTTTTGTCATTCCTTTTATCCTCTTTCTTTGAATCTCTTTTCGGAGAGACGGAACGCCTGCTGTCACGACGGTCTTTATCAGGACGGGAATTATATTCACGGCGTGAAGGACGCTCTTCGTGCTTATAATTGTTGTCCTTTCCCGGTCTTCTGTCCGGCCGTGCCTGAGGCGGTGTGGGACGATGATTGTCTTTCTTCGGCGGACGGACGTTTACCTGAAAGTCACGGCGGCGATGATTGTCATAAGTCACCTTGTCATGACGGATGCGATAATGTCCATCGTAGATATCGTGGCGATACCGATTATGGAAATGGGTGCGATAATAACTGACGTTATTAAAATGAGTACGATAATGACCGCCGCAATATGAAGCATAATGATGCGGTTTTCCGAAATAGAAAAAGTTAACGTTATTGTAAACCATATAAATACGGAACTGCCATTTATTGTTTTGCGCATAAATAGGACGGTAGAAATATTCCGCTTTCAGGAAACGACGATACTGAGAACCGGATAGTATCCAGCGAAGGTCGTCATTGCGAACATCAAGAAAATCGTAATAACGCTCCAAAGCATAGTCATATCCTCTTACCACATCATCCATCAGATAACGGACATTGTTGATAAAGTCATAATTCACTTCGTATACATCATCATACTGTTGGGGACTGAGTTTCAACTCGTATGCCATACGGTCGGTAAGGAAACGTGTATTCTGTCTCATCTTGCTGATGCTCATCGCTCCCATTGCCGGAACCGACAGGCCCAGCATCATAACCATTATCCATAGTGTAGTCCACTTCTTCATAATCATACTGTTTTTAGTTTGTTAGTTCTTATGGCACAAAAATAGGGGAAATCTCTTTCCCCCACAATTGAAACTCCCCATTTATTCATAGGGGTTTTCCTATACTTGATAGGGAAAGTTCCCGTCAGGCAAGACGGATTCCTCCTTCTTCCAGCACTATCAAACGTTTTTTATACAAATCGCCAACCGCTTTTTTGAATGTCTTCTTGCTCACACCAAAAGCACTATAGATTTCCTCTGCCGCACTTTTGTCATTCAACGGAGTGAAACCGTCCTTGCCTTTAATGTATTCCAACAAGACTCCCGAAAAATCTTCCACCTTCTTCACACCGTCCTGCTGCAATGCCAAGTCTATCTTGCCGTCTTCACGCACCTGTTTCACATAGGCCCGGAGCTGCATGCCTGTTTCGACGGGCTGGAATATCTCATTCTGATAAAGCAATCCGCTGAACTTGTTCTCGACAATCGCTTTAAAGCCCAAATCGGTTTTCTGCCATATCAAGATGTTCACTTCCTGTCCCTGTTGATAGTCAGGATGCTCTTTGGACAAGTAACGCTCTACCTTGGCGGAGCCGACAATGCGATAGCTGTCTTCATCTATATGCGCATGTACTACATACTTACGTCCTTGCTGCATCTTCATTTTCTGTTCACGGAAAGGTACAAACAAGTCCTTCATCAGTCCCCAGTTCAGAAAAGCTCCAAATTCATTGACCCATGCCACCTCCAGACAAGCGAACTCACCTACCTGAACCAACGGTTGCAGGGTAGTGGCTATTAATCTCTCTTCGTTATCCAAATAGATAAACACATTGAGCACGTCATCCGGTTTGCAACCATCGGGCACGTAACGGGCCGGCAACAGTATTTCTCCATCATCGTCTCCATCCAGATAGACTCCAAAGTCTACTTCTTTCACAACCTTTAATTGATTGTATTTTCCGAGTTTTACGTTCATTAGCTAAAATTTTTATCAAAGATAAAGAAAAACCCCTATCTTTACGTTCTAAATAATAGAAAACCCTATAAAGATTATGAATAATTTCATTTTTTACAACCCTACCCGACTCATTTTCGGTGAAGGTATGATTAACCGACTGGCTCAGCAGATTCCTGCCGACAAGCGTATTATGATAACCTTTGGAGGAGGAAGTGTCAAAACAAACGGAGTTTACGAACAAGTGACCCAAGCACTCGAAGGACGTGACTATATCGAATTTTGGGGAATTGAAGCCAATCCTGACATAGACACACTGAAAAAAGCAATCGCCATAGGCAAAGAGAAGAAAATAGATTTCCTGCTTGCCGTAGGTGGCGGTTCGGTCATTGACGGCACTAAACTGATTTCCGCCGGTATCCCATACGAAGGAGATGCCTGGGAGTTGGTGAAAAAAGGAAGCTCACAGGTGACTATCCCATTGGGAACTGTGCTGACTATCCCTGCCACCGGCTCGGAGATGAACAACGGAGCCGTGATTTCACGCCGGGAGACTCATGAGAAGTATCCTTTTTATGCAAACTACCCCGTCTTTTCCATTCTTGACCCGACTGTCACTTTCTCTCTTCCCGATTTCCAGATTGCCTGTGGACTGGCTGACACTTTTGTCCACGTCATGGAACAATATATGACGAAAAGCAATGAATCATATCTGATGGACCGCTGGAGCGAAAGCATTCTGAGAACCATCGTACAGATAGCCCCCCTCATCAAAGAGAATAAACAGGATTATCACTTGATGAGTGAATTCATGATGTCGGCTACCATGGCTTTAAACGGTTTCATCGCCATGGGTGTATCCCAAGACTGGGCTACCCACATGATTGGCCACGAACTGACCGCGCTACACGGCATGACTCACGGGCAGACCCTTGCTATCGTGTTCACTGGAACACTCCGCACACTTGCGGATAAAAAACGGGATAAGATACTACAATACGGAGAACGCATCTGGGGTGTAACTTCCGGTGTGCCGAGCGCACGCATCGCACTCACCATCGACAAGACCGAAGAATTCTTCAAGAGTCTGGGCTTGAAAACCCGCCTGAGCGAAGCCGGAATCGGTGACGACACTATCGAAGAAATTGCACGCCGCTTTGATGAACGGGGTGCTGCATTCGGCGAAGACGGTGATGTGACAGGAGAAGTAGCTCGCCGGATTCTGCAGAATTGCAAGTAATATTTCCAAAAAACATTTAATATTAGGAGGAAACAAATGATGAAAACAGTTATTCTGACTACTTTTTACAACAATGTGCAAGCGCACATGTTGCAAGACCTCTTGAAAAACGAAGGAATAGAGTCTATGCTTCAGGGAGAATTGTCCGCCCAAGTGATAGCTTCCTATATTCCGGGATTGGGTATACAAGTTCTGGTCTTTGAAAAGGATTACGAACGGGCACTGGAAGTTTTGAAAACCAGTTTTCCGGAGGAAGTGGAAGGATAACTTTCTCCCCTACATTCAAACTTTCTCATTTGCATCTTGTTATAGGGATTAATTAAACCTAAACCCTAGATGTATATGAGAAAGTTTTTATTTTTACCCTTATTGGCGTTACTGGCCTCGTGTGGAAAGGATGAAGATTGTAACAGCCACGCCCAACCGGAGGATTTGGTCACTCCGAAACTGTATGCCACACTGCA
The DNA here is from genome assembly GCF_948499155.1 of uncultured Phocaeicola sp. Taxonomy (NCBI): domain Bacteria; kingdom Pseudomonadati; phylum Bacteroidota; class Bacteroidia; order Bacteroidales; family Bacteroidaceae; genus Phocaeicola; species uncultured Phocaeicola sp. The sequence continues at coordinate 13,218 of NZ_CAOOSE010000037.1, forward strand.
ACAAAACACCACCGACCCTTATGACGGGCCGCTGGAAGTGCTCCCCTGCCAACCGGACGGTAGCGTATATGTGGGAAATTACACAAAAACCGGTTTACAAACACCCATACCGGCTTATTACAATATCGAAGCCGGAATAGGCAAATCAAAGAATGCACCGCTAAGACTTCCCGTCGGGACATACAATCTGATTTATTGGGGATATCCTAAGTTTTTCAATACCAACGATGCAGCTCTCAGTGACCCTCAGTTAATCATCGGAGAAGAATTGCAGGGAACCTCCTTGGGACTGAGGAAAGTACCGGTCGATACGGTTTACTATCCTGCACACGACCTTGTATTCGGCACACAAATCATCAATATCGGCCAAGAGGATATGCAAGCGCATCTGATACGTGCCACGGCTGCACTCGGAGTAGTGGTGACCGAGACCAACGGCAATGCTTTCAGCACCGCCATCGATTCTATGTGGGTCTATATCGGAAATATTTATAGTAACCTTAATTATTATAGCGCCCAACCGGAGGGAACTCCTCGAACCATACGCTTCGGCATAAGCCCCAGCACAGACAGGAAAGAATGGAGTAAAGAGTTCGTTTCTGTATTTCCATCCCAACCGGCCCCATTATTCCAAATCTTCGTTCAACTGAAGAACGGTACCATTAAAAGCTACCGGCAAAAGCTGACCACACAACTTGCTGCAGGAACCAAAACAACCCTCACACTAAGCATGGACGGAATCTTACTGGAAGAAGGAACCACAGGCGGATTCCAAGTGGACAAGTGGAAAGAACAGAACGAAAAGATTCATATTTCTCTCCATTAAAGCTCCGGCGAGATGCGTCCGTCCACTATATGGATGGTGCGGTCGGTCAATTTGGCAAGAGTCTCATCGTGCGTAACGATAACAAAAGTCTGGCCCAACTTATCCCGCAAATCAAAAAATAACTGATGAAGTTCTTCTTTGTTACGGGTATCCAAGCTGCCCGACGGTTCATCTGCAAGGATAACCGCCGGGGTATTTATTAACGCACGTGCCACAGCCACACGTTGCTTCTCTCCTCCCGAAAGTTCGGCCGGTTTATGGGAAGCGCGTCCGGCAAGTCCCAGAAAATCCAATGTTTCTTTGGCACGCTTCATCGCATCTCCCGAAGAAGTGCCGGATATGAGTGCCGGTATCATCACATTCTCCAAAGCAGTAAACTCTGGCAATAACTGGTGAAACTGGAAAACAAAGCCTATCTGCTTATTACGGAAAGCGGACAGTTCTTTTTCTTTCAGCCGATTGACTTCCGTACCATTCAGTACCACCTTCCCTGCATCTGCTTTGTCTAATGTGCCCATTATCTGGAGCAAAGTCGTTTTGCCGGCTCCACTCGGACCTACAATGCTGACAACTTCACCTTTTTCTATCAGCAGGTCTATCCCTTTCAGCACTTGTAACGTACCGAAACTCTTGGTTATTCCTTGTAACTCTATCATGACTATAATTTTCTTATCACATACTCTGCCAAGTAACATCCAAACACAGCGGGCATATAACTCACCGTTCCGGCTGTAGACTTCTTGTTCTTTTCATCATCGACCAAAATGACCGCATCCGCATTGGCCTGTTCTGTACTGAACACAACCGGTAACTTACGTTTCATACCCATTTTCTGCAAACGCTTTCGCACCGCCTTGCTCAAGCCACAGTGATAAGTTTCCCACAAATCGGCAAACCTGACTTGGGTTATATCTGATTTTGCACCTGCTCCCATACTGCTCACAATAGGCAGACGGCGCTGAAGTGCATTATAGATAAGGTAACATTTGGGAGCTACCGTATCAATGGCATCGACCACGAAATCGAACTTGGCACTATCCAGCAACTCAGGAATGCGCTCGTCTTTTAAATATTCCGCCAACACATGCAGTTGCAAATCAGGATTGATATCTTTGAAGCGTTCCGCCAGAACTTCCGCCTTCAACCGTCCCTGTGTGGAATGCAAAGCCGGCAACTGACGGTTGATATTACTAGGCTGCACCGTATCGGCATCCACAATCGTCATTTGTCCCACACCGGCACGACATATCATTTCGGCTGCGTATGCGCCTACTCCTCCCAAGCCCACAACAAGTACATGGGAACTCCGCAAACGCTGCATTTTATCTTTACCCAACAACAACTCCGTACGTTGCTGCCACTCTATGTTAGTTTCGTTCATCACCTTTCTTAAACCATTTATAGAACCACTTACCCACATTATCATATACCCGGGTTTCCGACTGCCCGCGCGGATCAGAGAAAGATACAATCTCTTGCGGGTCGCCCAACTGGTCGGGATACACAATCAACAAACTATTATCCGCAAAATACTTGCTGACCTGAGAAGGCAACCGTTCAAAGGAAGTCTGATAAGATATAGACCCCTTACGGGAGGAAACCACAACAAACAAATGGTCATAATTAACCTGACCGGTCAGCAGCAACAAATCATCCCACTCTTCCAGCACAGAAAACTCAGTAAAAGTATTCGCTTCCTGCTTCTCTACTACCGCACGCAAGTGTTTCAAAGTATCCTCTGTGGCAAAGAAATGCACACGGCATCCCAACAACTTACCCATGCGACACAACTGCACCACCCATTTCATAAATCCGACCTCATATTCGGCCTTATCGGGTACAGCCACCACAATACGTCTAAGCGTATTGACCGGCATCAGCAGCTTGGTAATCATAATTTGCCGATGAGTGCCTTTCAACAGATTCTCTGTCATCGTACCAAAGAATGAATCCATCAGATTGGTCTTCCGATGGAGGCCGATGACCACATCCGTCACCGCATATTCTTTCAGCGTATGGATAATACCTTGTGCAATATTCAGGTCATAACGAAGCACCGTCTTGACCGAAGCATCGGCAGCGGCGGCAACCATTGCCGTGCGCTCCAGATTACGCTTGCCTATCAGTTCCTTTGTCTCCGAAGCATTATTATCGTTTATCACACTGAGCGCCACCAACGGTTCTTTCTGTTTAGGATGCCTCATCATCAAAGCCATTCCCACCAATCCTTCTATTGTATCGGGATTTGCCACCGGTATAAGAACCCGTTCTTGTTCCTTATTATTCTTATCATCATTGCCGGCCATGTTCTCTTGTGTAACCATTCTGCGTGCCGCCCTCTCTGTCACCACCGAACTGATAATACAGGTAAACAATATCATTACCACGGTTCCGTTCAAGACATCATCATTCAACAGACGCTCTCCGTTTTCCATAATAATCTCGTGTCCAATCAGCACTGCCGCCAACGTAGCTGCCGCCTGCGCATTGCTCAGTCCGAATATCAAGCTACGCTCCACCTTCTGCATTCCGTATATTTTCTGGGTAATCCATGCAGCAAGCCATTTACTGAATGTAGCAACCACCGTCATGACAACTGCCACCTTAAGTGCCTCACCCTGCGTAAACAGGCAACGCACATCAATAATCATTCCTACACCAATCAAAAAATAAGGAATGAAAAGTGCATTACCAACAAACTCCAGCCGATTCATCAGCGGAGAAACATGAGGAACAAAACGGTTCAATACCAAACCGGCCAGAAAAGCACCCAAAATGCCTTCCATTCCTACCAGTTCCATCAGTCCACCCCCCAAGAACACCATAGCCAAAACAAAGACAAACTGCATGACCGCATCTTCGTATTTCCTGAAAAACCATCGGCTGATACGAGGCATAAGAAAAATAATCAAGCCAAACAATGCAAAGACTTTTCCCAACAAGATGACCCAGAACAGTCCTCCCACATCCTCACCTTTATACATGCCTCCAATCACAGCAAGTACCATCAAGGCCAACACAACAGTCACCGCCGTTCCGCCAATCGTTATGCTCACCGTACGTTGCCGGGACAGACCATAACGGCTGATGATGGGATAAGCTATCAAAGTGTGGCTGGCATACATACTGGCCAACAATACAGAAGTGACAAGACCGTAATCCAGTAAACTCATACTGCTCCACACTCCAAGCACCATGGGTATCAAGAAAGTGAACAGCCCAAAAACCAGTCCCTTTGTCCTGTTCTTTTTAAAGTCGTCCATATCCATCTCCAACCCCGCCAGAAACATGATATAATACAACCCCACTTTTCCGAATAACTCGAAACTGCTATCGCGCTCCAAAATATTAAAGCCATATTTACCGACCAATACACCGGCAAGAATCATACCGATGATATGAGGAATGCGCAAACGCCCCAATATCATAGGAGCAAACAGGATGATAATAAGTACCAGGAAGAATATCCAAGTAGGGTCAGTGACCGGAAAATGTATATCTAAACCAAATAGTTCCATTGCTTTTATTTAAGGGTTATACCATAATATCGACAAAATTACGAAAAAAGTTTCTTTTTTACTGATTTATATTCCAAAATGTTCTAATTTTGCAATCTGAACCTGCTCGCTTTGCAGGTAAAAAGATAAAGTATTACTAATTTATAAAAGGAAAAAGCAAAATGAAAGTAGCAATTGTTGGTGCGAGCGGAGCTGTAGGACAAGAGTTCCTGCGTGTGCTCGATGAAAGAAACTTCCCGTTGGATGAGTTGGTGTTGTTCGGTTCTTCACGCAGTGCAGGACGAAAATACACTTTCCGCGGTAAAGAGATAGAAGTGAAACTCCTTCAGCACAACGATGACTTTAAAGGTGTTGACATCGCTTTCACATCAGCCGGTGCCGGAACCACTAAAGAATATTGTGAGACCATCACCAAGCATGGCGCCGTATTAATCGACAACTCCAGCGCATACCGTATGGATGAAGATGTACCTTTGGTTGTGCCTGAAGTGAACCCGGAAGACGCATTAAACCGTCCACGTAATGTGATAGCCAACCCCAACTGTACAACCATCCAAATGGTAGTTGCCCTGAAAGCCATCGAAAACCTTTCACACATAAAACGTGTGCATGTCGCTACTTATCAAGCTGCCAGCGGAGCAGGTGCAGCCGCGATGGACGAATTATATGAACAATATCGTCAGGTATTGGCCAATGAGCCTGTCACCGTGGATAAATTTGCTTATCAACTGGCATTCAATCTGATTCCCCAAATTGATGTCTTTACAGATAACGGATATACCAAGGAAGAAATGAAGATGTTCAACGAAACACGCAAAATTATGCACTCAGACATTCAAGTCAGCGCAATGTGTGTACGCGTTCCGGCACTCCGCTCTCACTCCGAAAGTATCTGGGTGGAAACAGAACGTCCCATCTCACCGGAAGAAGCCCGCGAAGCATTCGCCAAAGGAGAAGGCTTGGTATTGATGGATAATCCTGAAAAGAAAGAATACCCCATGCCTTTGTTCCTGGCAGGTAAAGATCCTGTTTACGTTGGCCGCATCCGCAAAGACTTGGCCAATGAGAATGGACTGACCTTCTGGATTGTAGGCGACCAAATCAAGAAGGGTGCGGCACTGAACGCTGTACAGATTGCAGAATACCTGATAAAAGTGAAAAATATCGGATAAGATATTTTTTCTCGAAAATATCCTTTAAAACTTTAATATAATCTTTATCTTTGTGCAAGTATAATAAAACTTGTTGGGAAGGGTAAAGGTTATATTATTTTTTATAGTAGCGTGTTGTCTTTCTACTATGACCGCAGCAAACCTGAATGCTGTGAAGGATAGTCTTGTGCATGAACTGTCCTTAGTGAAAACCCCTCAAGACAGTATTCCCATCCTCTATCACCTGTTCGACATTTCAACCAGCAAAGGCAACAGAACTGAAACAATCGCACTCTTGTTTTCAACCGCCGCAAGAGCCAATGACGTATCTACCGAACTGGATGTGCTCCGCACCTGCTGCAATATGAGTACGAATAATGATTCATTAATGAACCTATGTCTTCAAAACACTCAAGCCCTTCCGCAAAGCAATGAAAGAGACGAAGCCATTACCTTTATTGAAATAAACAAAGTTTCTCTGAAAACCCGCACTGCTCCGGAAGCTGAGAAAATCCAAACATTACAAAGACTCATAAAAGAGTATCAACAAGGAGTGCAACAGTCCAACCTGTATGATGAAATAAAGCAACTTTATACTTTATGCCTCTATCTGTCTCATTCTACAACAGGTGAACTCTATACCGAATATCTGGAGAAACTGCATATACTTATCAATAAACTGCTGGCTGACGGAAGAAAAGTCTTACCTAATCTTTACTACACACAACTGGCTATCATTTACACTCAAAATCATCAATATCAAAAAGCAATTGAGACTGATAAAGAATTGATAAAAATCATACATCATCTGGAACACGAGTATAAAAGCAAAGGCCGTATATTCAGAAATTATGATATTGCGTATTACAATTGCTATAGGCGTATACTCAGAAATTATCCGGGCCTTTCTCCCGAAGAAATTGAATATTACTATCAACAAATTATCGATATCACTTTACGAAACAAGAACGTAGCAAAGGATTTCGAGGAGTCACAGCGCCCACTTATCTACTATTTAATAGCCAAAAAAGAATACGCACAAGTTTTACCCATAATAAAAAAGGTATATAGCAATCATAATAACCGAAAACAGAAGATGGAGCTTTTGCAATTTACAATAGAAGCAGCAAAGGCAGTCAATGATAAAGCAACCCTGCTGCAATCAACAACAGAATACAATGCTTATCTAGAGGAATATAACAAACTGAAAGCAACAGAAAAATACAAGGAACTGCAAATCCTTTATGATGTAAACGAGCTTAAAGCCGAGAATGCACAATTGGAACTGGAAAAGAAGCAAGCCGAAATAGACTCCGGCCGGCTCATTATTCATATCACATTTATAGCCATCACGGTCTTACTCTGTCTGTTGGCCATTGCATTATGGCTGTATTACCACACCCGGCAGCTTGCCCGCAGTCTGCAACACTCCAAGCAAAAACTTCAAGAGGAACAGGCGACTTTGCTACAGACACAAGAGGAGCTGACCACTGCACGCGACCAGGCTGAAAGCGCCAACCGCTTAAAGACTTTCTTTATCCAAAACATGAGTCATGAGATACGCACTCCACTCAATGCCATAGTAGGCTTTACCGAAATCATGGCCGAAAGTGCCAGACAAGAGCAACAAGAAGAATGGACAAACTATGCGGAATTAATCAGCAGTAACAGCGAGTTGTTACTTACACTGGTAGGAGATGTTCTGGATATAGCCCAAATGGAGTCAGGCGAAATCAAACTCAACCAACAACCTTGTTCCTTGCAAGCCGTGTGCAATATCTCCATAGACAGCGTGAAACATCGTTGTCCAAAGGATGTCAAGATGTATTTTCGAGAGAGCAATCAGGACTTTATTTTACAGACGGATGCAGTCCGTGTGGAACAAGTGCTCACCAACTTCCTAACAAATGCAGCCAAATTCACCACTAAGGGAGAGATTGTATTATCCTATGATATTGACGAAAGTCAGCAACAGGTCATTTTTTCTGTAACGGATACCGGCATTGGTGTTCCTGAAGATAAAGCAGAAGTCATATTTGAACGTTTTGAAAAGCTGGACTCTTTTGTGCAGGGTACAGGACTCGGTTTACATATCTGCCGATTGATAGCCAAACTCTTACAAGGAAAGGTGATGGTGGACACCTCGTACACACAGGGAGCCAGATTCATATTCATTCACCCCATCAAACAATAAAAAGCAAGATTACCCTTCCATGCTCCAAGCATATATAAATAAAGAAGGTGTGTCAAAATTCCAGTGCAACTGTCATTTTAACACACCCTTACTATTTATACGCTTTGATATATTTCCCGTGCTTCAAATCTTCTATTCAAAGATTCCTACATCACTCAGCATCCAAGGCCGGCTCCACACTTTTACCTTTTGATGCCAAAGGAATAAGCTTCACCAAGTCCACATCAAAAAATAAGGTAGAATAGCCCGGTATCGAACCGCTCCCTGTTTCTTCATAAGCAAGTTCAGAAGGAATATAAAGTTCCCATCTGGAGCCTACGGTCATATTCATAAGAGCTGTTGTCCACCCAACGATAACCTGACTCACTGCAAATTCGGCCGGAACAGCAGTGCTCGGATCCAATTCTCCTTTATAGCTTTGGTCAAAAACAGTCCCGTTTATTAACTTGCCCCGATAATTAACCGCCACAGTATCCGTAAACAGAGGTCTTTCTCCTTCTCCGTTGTCTATAATCTTACAATAAACATACTCGTTCACTTTTCCCTGCTCATTCAAGCCCAAAGGAGGAAGTTTATAGGAACGGATGATTTTCCATTCGCCCGGATTCGCTTTTGCCTCAGCCGCAATGGAGTCCAAATATTTCTGATTACGTTCCTGCCAGTTTGCATAAGGATTTTCTTCACCATCCGACTCACTACATGAAACAACAGCAAAAGAAGCGGCAAACAACAGGCTAATCAGCCAAAGAATACTTTTATTCATACATTATTAATTATTGCAGAGTCTTCAACAGACTTGTTATACTTACTTTATCGGCAATGATATTGTTCAGTTCCGAAATAGCGACACGTTCCTGCTGCATAGTATCGCGGTTGCGCAATGTCACACAATTATCTTCGAGTGTCTGATGATCCACCGTAATACAATAAGGAGTACCGATAGCATCCTGACGGCGATAGCGCTTACCGATGCTGTCCTTTTCATCGTATTGACAATGGAAATGGAACTTCAAATTATCCATGATTTCACGCGCTTTTTCAGGCAAGCCATCCTTCTTAACCAGCGGCATAACAGCCAATTTTACCGGTGCCAATGCTGCAGGCAATTTCAGAACGACACGAGTTTCGCCATTTTCCAACTTTTCTTCTGTATAAGCAGCACTCATGATGCTCAGGAACATACGGTCTACACCAATCGATGTTTCAATAACATACGGAGTATAACTTTCGTTCAATTCCGGATCGAAATATTTGATGCTTTTACCCGAGAATTTCTCGTGCTGGCTTAAGTCAAAATTAGTACGGCTATGAATACCCTCCACTTCTTTAAATCCGAAAGGCATCAGGAATTCAATATCCGTTGCAGCATTAGCATAATGAGCCAATTTATCATGGTCGTGATAACGATAATGGTCATCGCCAAATCCTAATGCTTTATGCCATTTCAAGCGAGTTGCCTTCCATGTCTTAAACCAATCAAGTTCGGTACCCGGTTTTACAAAGAATTGCATCTCCATCTGTTCAAACTCACGCATACGGAAGATAAACTGACGGGCAACGATTTCGTTACGGAACGCCTTACCAATCTGGGCAATACCGAAAGGTATCTTCATACGGCCTGTCTTCTGCACATTAAGATAATTCACAAAAATACCCTGTGCCGTTTCAGGACGAAGATAAATCTTCATTGAACCATCAGCAGTAGAACCCATTTCGGTAGTAAACATCAGATTGAACTGACGCACTTCTGTCCAGTTCTTTGTACCCGAAATAGGACAAACGATTTCCTCATCCAAAATAATCTGGCGGAGTTCATTCAAATCATTATCATTTAATGCTTTTGCAAAACGTTCGTGGAGCGCATCGCGTTTAGCCTGATGCTCCAGCACACGCGCATTGGTGCTGCGGAACTGAGCTTCATCAAAAGCTTCTCCGAATTTCTTGGCAGCTTTGGCTACTTCTTTATTTATCTTATCGTCGTATTTAGCCAGTTGATCTTCAATCAAGACATCGGCACGATAGCGTTTCTTCGAGTCGCGGTTATCAATCAAGGGATCATTGAAAGCATCAACGTGTCCCGATGCTTTCCAGATAGTAGGGTGCATAAAGATTGCCGAATCAATACCTACAATATTTTCGTGCAATAAAACCATGCTCTGCCACCAATATTGTTTGATGTTATTCTTCAACTCTACTCCCATCTGACCGTAATCATAGACAGCACCTAATCCGTCATAAATATCGCTTGACGGAAATACAAAACCATACTCTTTACAGTGAGAAACTAATTTCTTAAAAACATCTTCTTGTGCCATTTTCCTTTTATGTTTATTCTTACACTTTTGTTGTTTTTCCTGTTGTCGTCCCTTAATTAGGACGAAATAATGTGCAAAGTAAATGATTTTTTTCAATAAAAATCGTATTTTTGCGTGCATATCAGCAGAACATTAAGGAATTTAAATATATATGAGCGAAGATATTATCGATAAAGAAGAACAGAACGATGAAAATACTCCCGTAGTGGAAAACCAACATTCAGACTATCGGCCTGCAGATACCAAGAATGAATCTGTCAAGCACCAATTAAGTGGCATGTATCAAAACTGGTTCTTGGATTATGCTTCTTATGTCATCTTGGAACGTGCCGTTCCTCATATCAATGACGGGCTTAAACCGGTTCAAAGACGTATCCTTCACAGCATGAAGCGATTGGATGACGGGCGTTATAACAAAGTGGCCAACATTGTAGGCCACACCATGCAGTTCCATCCTCACGGTGACGCTTCTATCGGTGACGCACTGGTGCAATTAGGACAAAAGGACTTGTTGATTGACTGCCAGGGAAACTGGGGCAACATTCTGACCGGCGACGGTGCAGCAGCTCCCCGTTACATTGAAGCCCGACTTTCAAAGTTTGCCCTTGACGTGGTCTTTAACCCCAAAACCACCGAATGGCAATCTTCATACGATGGTCGGAACAAAGAGCCTATCACACTACCGGTCAAGTTTCCACTTCTTCTCGCTCAGGGAGTGGAAGGCATTGCCGTAGGGCTTTCTTCAAAGATTCTTCCGCATAACTTTAACGATTTATGCAATGCGTCTATCGCCTATCTGCGCGAAGAAGAGTTTAAACTATACCCTGATTTCCAAACCGGAGGTTCTATCGATGTATCCCGTTATAATGACGGAGAGCGTGGCGGGGTGGTGAAAGTACGCGCTAAAATAAATAAGTTGGACAACAAGACGCTGGCCATTACGGAAATTCCGTATGGAAAAACAACCTCGTCACTGATAGAATCCATCTTGAAAGCTGTTGAAAAAGGGAAGATAAAAGTCCGTAAGGTAGATGATAACACGGCAGAAAAAGTAGAAATATTGGTACACCTCGCTCCCGGAGTATCTTCCGACAAAACACTGGATGCCTTATATGCATTTACAGACTGTGAGGTCAGCATATCGCCCAACTGCTGCGTGATTGATGCACGCAAACCGCACTTCCTCACTGTCAGTGACGTATTGAAAAAATCAGTGAACAATACATTGTCGCTACTTCGCCAGGAACTGGAAATACGCAAAGGCGAACTTCTGGAGAATCTTCATTTTGCTTCTCTTGAAAAGATATTCATCGAAGAACGTATTTACAAAGACGTAAAGTTCGAACAATCTGAAGACATGGATGCCGCTTGTGCACACATTGACGAACGTTTGACTCCATTCTATCCGCAATTCATCCGGGAAGTGACCAAAGAGGACATCCTGAAATTGTTGGAAATCAAAATGGCGCGTATCCTAAAATTCAATAAAGACAAGGCGGATGAAAACATCGCCCGCATCAAAGAAGAGATAGAAGACATTAATGATAAACTTGCACATATCGTCGATTACACCATCAATTGGTATGAAATGCTGAAAGAAAAATATGGCAAAAATTATCCGAGACGCACAGAACTGCGCAATTTTGATACCATAGAGGCAGCAAAAGTAGTCGAAGCCAACGAGAAGCTCTATATCAACCGCGAGGAGGGCTTCATCGGCACAAGCCTGAAGAAAGATGAGTTTGTGGCCAATTGCTCGGATATTGATGATGTGATTATTTTCTATAAAGACGGAAAATACAAAGTGGTCCGTGTAGCCGACAAGATGTTTATCGGTAAAAACGTATTATACGTAAACGTTTTCAAAAAGAACGACAAACGCACCATTTACAATGTGGTATATCGCGATGGTAAAGACGGATTCCATTATATAAAGCGGTTCAATATCACTTCAATTACCCGTGACCGCGAATACGATGTGACTCAGGGAGCTCCCGGTTCGCGTATCATCTATTTCACGGCTAACCCTAACGGTGAAGCAGAAGTCATCAAGATAACACTAAAACCGAATCCGCGCATCAAGAAGATAATCTATGAAAAAGATTTCAGTGATATCAATATCAAGGGACGCCAGTCCATGGGTAATATCCTGAGTAAATATGAGGTACATAAGATTGCTTTGAAGCAGCGTGGCGGCTCTACTCTGGGAGGGCGTAAAGTGTGGTTTGACCATGACGTCTTACGACTGAATTATGACGAGCGTGGCCAATACCTTGGAGAATTCCAAAGTGACGACCTCATTTTGATAGTTCAGGACAACGGAGAGTTCTATACCACTAACTTTGACTTGAACAATCATTATGACCCGGGAATCCGTGTAATTGAAAAATTCGATGCCAACAAAGTCTGGTCGGCAGCACTCTATGACGCTGACCAACAAGGCTATCCTTATTTAAAGCGATTCACCTTTGAAGCGACTTCCAAGAAGCTCAACTACCTAGGCGAAAACAAAGACAGCCGCCTGATTCTGTTGACCAGCATCGTCTATCCGCGCGTACAAATCATCTTTGGCGGTCACGATAGCTTCCGCGAAGCTCTGGAGATTGATGTCGAAGAGTTTATCGGTGTAAAAAGCTATAAAGCAAAAGGAAAACGAATAACCACGTATGCAGTGGAATCCATCAACGAGCTGCCCCCTGTCCGTTTCCCCGACGAATCCACTTCTGCAGAAGAAGATAACGAGGGAGAAAACGAAGAAGATAATAACGACAATAACGAAGAGACAATGATAGAAGACCCTGACCATGGTAAAAGTGAGTCGGATATCATAGATGAGATAACCGGTCAAATGAAACTATTTTAATCCATGAAAAGAATCATCTTATTATTGTTGCTATCGCTCTCTATTCTTGGGACTAAAGCACAAGAAGACAGTTTGCAGGCAAACCGATACGTCATGCGGGCTACCCTCTATGGAGCAGGGTATACTAATATCCTCGACACCTATCTCTCTCCGGTAGAATATACCGGTCCTGAGATTCGCATCCTGAGAGAAAGTATGAGAATGACCAAACTACTGGACGGCAACGTATCTGCACAAAGTCTATTTCAGATTAATCTGTCACTGACAGACAATAAAGCCGAAACAGGCAGTGAACTGGCAGGACTAATCAACTGGAATTATGCTTGGCACTATCAGTTCAAGCTGACAGAAAGCCTGAAAATCCTTGCCGGCCCCATGATTGACTTGAACGGAGGATTTGTATATAACACAAGAAACTCCAACAATCCCGCACAAGCCAAAGCGTATGTGAATATTGCAGGCTCCGGCATGGTTATCTACCGTTTTCACATCGGTAACTATCCCCTGATAGCACGTTATCAGGCCAACGTGCCTTTGATGGGACTTATGTTTTCACCTGAATATGGACAATCTTATTATGAGATTTTCAATTTGAAGCATGGAGGAAAAAATATTCTTTTCACCTCTTTGCACAATCAACCGGCACTTCGCCAACTGCTCACACTCGACTTTCCTATAGGCAACATGAATGTGCGGGCAGGATATATTTGTGATATTCAGCAGGCCAAAGTCAATCACTTGAAAAGTCACACTTGGTCTCATGTATTCATGCTGGGCTTTGTGAAGAATTTCTATCTGATAAAAAACAAAAATAAAGTAGGAATGTCCCCAAAGGTCAGCCCATATTAAACTGTATATGATAAAGAAAATATTCAAACACCTTGCTATCTTCCTCCTGATGCTTCTCTCAGGCACTTCCTGCATCACCGAAGATACTTTCAATGATTCTCCCGATGGAAACTTCGAAGCTTTATGGAAAATCATTGACGAACACTATTGCTTTCTAGAATATAAGAATCAGGAATACGGATTAGATTGGAATAAAATCCATTCCGACTATAAGAATCGGCTCACTCCCGGCATGAGTAATGAACAACTCTTCGATGTTTTATCGGAAATGCTAAATGAACTGCGGGACGGACATGTCAATCTGGTTTCAAAAGATCGTACCTCCCAATATCGGGAGTGGTATGACAGTTATCCGCGCAATTTTGATGATAGCATCCAAAGTCGCTATTTAGGAAAGGATTATAATACTGCCTCAGGACTTAAATATCAGATTTTAGAAGATAATATAGCCTATGTATATTGTGGAAGTTTCCAGTCGGGCATCGGTTCCGGCAATCTGGATCAAATTCTCAGCAAATTGGCCATCTGCAATGGCTTAATCCTTGACGTCCGCAATAACGGAGGAGGCAACCTCACTACTGCCGAGAAACTGGCAGAACGCTTTACCAACGAAAAAAAACTGATAGGCTATATGTCCTACAAAACCGGCCCCGGTCATAATGAGTTCTCCACCCCCGAAGCCGTATATCTTGAGCCACCTATGGATCGTGTACGTTGGCAGAAACATACCGTCATATTGACCAATCGCCGGTCATATAGTGCCACCAATGATTTTGTAAACCGCATGAAACAATTAGACAGAGTCACCGTCATCGGCGACAAAACCGGTGGCGGTTCAGGTCTCCCCTTCTCTTCCGAGCTCCCCAATGGTTGGTCTGTCCGCTTCTCTGCAAGCCCGATGTATGACCCGAACATGAAACATTTGGAGTTCGGTATTAAACCGGATAAAAAAGTGGATATCACCTCCGAAGATTACAACAAAGGAATTGATACTATTATTGAAACTGCACGTGAATATTTACACAATCACGAACGATAAAGGATTATATGCATTTTATGATAAAATAATTTGGTTATTTCAGAAGTAAGCATTACCTTTGCAACCGCTTACCGAAAGGATTGCCGCGCCTGTGGCGTAATTGGTAGCCGCGCCAGACTTAGGATCTGGTGTCGTGAGACGTGTAGGTTCGAGTCCTATCAGGCGCACAAATTCCATGTAAAAGGAATAAAGCCTCGCTAGATGTTAATTTAGTGAGGTTTTATTTTTTCAGACTACCTCCCCGAACACGGCATTAATTCTGTGACATCAAATATGCATTGTCTTTCTCCTTACTGCAGCAAACAGGATGACAGGGTACTTCAATCCAGAATTTACTTCCTACATTTAGCTCCGATTCAACCCCTATACGGCCTCCCATTTGTTCTACCATCGATTTGCAAATAGACAATCCGATGCCGATTCCCTGAACAAAAGAGTCCACCTTTTCAAAACGGTCAAACACCTTATTCAATTTATTAGAAGGAATTCCACAACCGGTATCTGTAACGCTTAGTATAACTGCTGTCTCCTTCACCTCATAAGTAATTTTAATATGTCCCTGCGAAGTATACTTTAATGCATTCATTACAAAATGCTCTAGAATCTGTGTAACACGCTTCTTGTCCAATTCAGCCCAATAATCATTCTCCGGCTTTTTAACAATAACTTTTACCTTATCATTCACTCTGGATTCACATTTCATAGCAATCTCCCTCATAAGTTCTGAAAGATTAAAAGACGAAACATGTAAACAGACATAACCGGATTCAATCTTTGCTAAATCCAATATATTATCAACAAGATTAAGCAATAATTCATTGTTTGCATTGATTATTTGTGAATATTGCTTCCGCTCTGAAGCATCTCTTGACTCTATCAATAGATTAGAGAACCCGACAATGGCATTCAGAGGAGTGCGTATCTCATGACTTATATTAGCCAAGAAAGCAGCTTTAAGCTGATTTGATTTTTCTTCCCTTTCTTTTGCAGTATTCTTCTCTATAGCCAGCTCACGCCTTAATTGGATATTTTCTTTCTCCAATTCATCCATTTTTACTACATAAGAATGATATTCAAGCAACGTTCTATCCAATTCGGAACGATATCTTCTATATGCTTTAGCAAAATAAATGAAAATTATAATTAAGAAGAATATTAATAATAGGCTCAGATATACCACATAATTCATTTTCTACATCTAATAACGTTATACATAGTTTTCGATGCAAAAAAAACAATCATATACGAAAAATATATTTAGAGAAACATTCTATTTATAAAGATTTGTTCAGAAGATATAAATAATAGTTCTTTCGCATTGATAATCAGGCAATTATACACTCTATTCTTTTTGTGCACTTTTAAATTCAAAAGGAGTCATTCCTGTTCTTTTCTTAAACAGATTATTAAAAGTAGGCATACTGTTGAAACCAGAATCTTCCGCTATCGCCTTCATCGTATAATTGGGATGCTCATTCAACAACTGAATAGCATGGTTTAAGCGCAAATTATTTATATATCCACTTAAGTTACCACCTGTATTTTCTTTTATCATTCTGGCAAAACGAGCATAGTTCAAATGTACGATTCTCGCCAAATCATCCCTCGATAAATTGGGTAACAAATATAATTTCTCATGAAGAATAGTTTCATTCAATTTATTAAACAATACTCTATTTTCTTCCCTCTCCATACCATTTTCTGATAAAGTTTTCCCCTCCCGGTTTTCATCCGATAAAGGCTCAGGCGCAATCTCATCATTCTCTTTTGGAGATAACTGTTCATTTATAAGGCGTACAAGCACCTTATTTTTAGATTTGATAGTACGATTATACTTCCAGCTTTTCCAAAGGAAAAAAGACATCAGCAAAATAAACCCGATTGCAAAAAAAAGAAATATGGTATGCATCTTTAATCGAAAGTCCTGCTTCGCTATCTGTTTATCCCTTTCGTTCACCTTATAAACTGCATCCAACTCCAAAGCTGCATTTCTTACTTCATCTCTATACATATGAGTGACAATATTAAGAATAGACTCGCGTAATTCCGCCACTTTCTTAAAGTCATTCAGACCTGCGTAGGCTGCTACTTCTTTTTGGAGAACACTTAAATATTGTTGATTAAGAGTATCTTGACTTTTCAAAACATTCTTAAAATCTTCACATTTTTCCAATACCTCCTTATAACGCTTGGTCAAAAGCAAATAGGGAGCAGCATCACATTTACCGTCAGGAGTCAAAGCAGCCTTTGTTGAACTATATTTCTTGAAATAATTATCAGCTTCTTCATATTTTTGCATCTTAAATGCTACATAAGCAAGCTTGACATATACATAAGAATATTGTAAATCAATAAATGAATCTGGATACTCTTTGGAAGCAGCCATTCTATGTATCAGGCTCTCACGCTCCAATCCTATTAAAAGAACTTTATCATAACAACCGTCAGAAAGAAGATAAGTCATTTTCAACCCATAAAAATAAGAAAGCATCTGCATGGAAATCACATCATTCTCTCCTTTTACCAGATTTATTGCCTGATCAAAATAATCATACCCTTCCTTTTTAAAGCCAAGTACCTTTTTATTTTCTCCCAAGCAAAATAATAATTTACCTTCAGCTCTCTTATCTCCGTTTTTACGTGCTAGGGCAATTCCCTCTGTAGCATATCGCATACTCTGCTCAAACCAACTCAATAAGAATGAAACTTCAGCCAAATCTATCGTCATTTGTAAAAAATGAGACGAATCTGTACCTTGAATAGAATCAGCAACATAAGCTTTTCGAGTATAAACGAATGCAGATTTATTCATATACATATTCCGATAAGCCCTGCCACGTAAATCATTTATAATATTCAAGGGCATGCTATTCAAATTCTCCGCTTCATCAAGCAATTCCAAAGCACGTTTGGGCTCCTCAACATAAATTTTCGTAATATATTCCTCTGTATAGTATTCGTGATTCGGCAATACATTTTCTTGTGCAATAACAGATTGCACACCTGCAAAGAACCATGCATACACAAGTATTATTAAGTAATAGTAGTTCATTTGATGATGTTAGATTCTGAGACAAAGATAAAATTTAATCCAATATACAGCAAATGCACTAAAGTTATTATATAAAAAATCTTCTTTCAAAAATATATCATTACTTTATTGGGCTATCTGCTAATTAAAAACTACATTTGCGCATAACCTAAAAAATAACACTCATGGATACACTTTTACCGTATGCATTGCTATGCTTTACTTCATTTTTCACATTAACAAACCCACTGGGTACCATGCCGGTCTTTTTAACAATGACTAAAGGAATGTCTGACGAAGAGCGACAACACATCGTCAAACGTGCTACCATCATTTCGTTTATAACCCTTCTTGCCTTTACTTTCTCCGGGCAATTTCTTTTTAAGTTCTTCGGTATATCCACCAATGGTTTCCGAATAGCAGCAGGATTTATAATATTAAAGATTGGTTACGATATGCTTCAGGCGCGTTTTACCAATACAAAGCTAAAGGATGAAGAAATCAAAACCTATGCAAATGATATTTCCATTACTCCCCTTTCCATTCCTATGCTATGTGGCCCGGGCGCGATTGCGAATGGCATCATGTTAATGGATGATGCTAATACATGGACTATGAAGGGCATATTAGTAGGAATGATTGCTTTGATTTATTTCATTACCTACCTTATATTAAGAGCTTCAACACGATTGGTCAATATTCTAGGAGAAACAGGAAACAATGTAATGATGCGCCTCATGGGACTTATTCTGATGGTTATCGCTGTAGAATGTTTTGTAAGTGGATTACGACCTATTTTAATCGATATCATACAGATGAGCAGAATGTAATTTTTCCCCCATTCCAAGCTATATGAAAAGACTCTCCTCCTACTAAAAAAAGGAGGAGAAAAATAAAGAAGCCTCCGAATCATTTGACTGACTCGGAGGCTTTCATTAAAACGGCAGCT